>CASBQC010000326.1 GCA_949127805.1 Nostocales cyanobacterium PMM_0081 | reverse complement strand
GATATTTTGAGGATTTTTTGGAAACGCTTGAAATGTAGTCACAGCGCACACTTTAAGCCACAATGAATTAGTCACTCTTGAGTTGAGGATTACTAAAACGTGATTTTTCAGTCCGTAATCTAGATTTGATGAGCGCTTGCGATCGCACTCCACTTCTGATTTAATGGCGATCGCCTGCACAAACTATCGCCTAGGTTCTTTGCAAAATCACCAAACTACTATCAATATCTTGTATCTGAGCACAACCGCTAAGTGCCATCGCAACATCTAGCTCGGAGCGTAGTAGTTCGATGACGTGAGAGACACCAACTTCTCCTGCTACGGCAAGTCCCCAAAGGACAGGTCTTCCTAAAAGTACAGCTTTTGCACCCAAAGCCAAAGCTTTAAGAATGTCTGTACCCCGACGGATACCACCATCTACAAGGACTTCTGCTTTGTCTCCGACTGCGGCAACTACTTCATATAGTGCATCAATTGAAGCGATCGCACTATCGAGTTGTCTGCCACCATGATTAGAGACTATCACCGCTTTGGCTCCATGCTCTGCTGCACTTATTGCATCATCCCCCCGTAAAATACCTTTAATCGCTAAAGGCAATGGTGACAACGACTGCACCCACTCCAAATCTTTCCAAGTCAAAGCTGGGTTAAGTTGTTGAGCAAAATATTTAAATAATCCAGATTCCCCGTCTTCATAAGGAATTTTTAACCCTGACAAAGTTGCTAGATTAGCCAACTGCAAGCCAGGTGGTAAAGTAAACTCGTTACGCTTATCTCGTTCCCGCTGACCCAAAACAGGAGCATCTACAGTTAGACAAAGTGCTTGATAGCCAGCAGCGTAGGCACGTTCTACAAGAGCGCGGGTTAATCCTCGGTCTCGATGAACATAAAGTTGAAACCATTGGGGACTAGCAAAAGTGTTGTCATAACCCTTCGCTGCTACATCTTCAATACTATAAGTCGCCATCGTACTCAAAACCATGCCAATACCTGCTTTCGATGCAGCTCTTGCAGTAGCAAGTTCTCCATCTGGATGAGCAAGGCACTGAAATGCCATTGGAGCAATTAAAAGTGGCATTTGAATCGATTGTCCCAAAACTTTCGTACTCAGGTTGCGCGAACTTACATCTACTAGCATCCTGGGTCTAATTTTGAATCGCTCAAAGGCAGCTCGGTTATCTCGTAAAGTGACTTCATCCCAGGCACCACTACTGTAATAGTCAAGCACTTTTTGAGATAATGTGTTAGTTGCCAGCTTTTCGTATTCAAATAAGTTAATCGGTTTGAGTTGGGTACTGTTGTCTTCAATATTGTGTCTGTAAAGGTTGTCATGCATCGTTTTTATCCCTTTAAGTAACCAACACTTAGAAGCGTGCCGTGTTGCGTATACAAAGCCTACCTACGCATGCTAAATTTGATTAGCCTAGGTAGTAGAATTGGTTTGTATAACCCCAAGCTTCTAACCGACAAAGCATTTTTGCAAATTTTGGATGCTCTTATATACTGTCAGCTAGCAGACAGTTTTGCTAAACATAGCTAACAGACGCTCTTGATCTGGTTGTTTTGTATTTCAACTACTGAATATATATATGAGGCGATCGCATTTATAAAAATCGAGTGGATGATTATCGCTGTTGCAACGCATCTCCACTCGTAATTTCAGCAATCAGACTACTAATTTGTACAGTTCAAGTCCAAATTAACGGGACTCAGTTCCCTGATTGGGGCTACCTACTACGGAATCATTCCCTGGTGCTTCTGGTGTAGCTGTAGGTTTAGCATCACTTTCAGAGGCAACACCAGTTTTGCGGGTCTCTTCGTCGATGGTGGTTTGATAGCCACCTGATGCATCTGCTGTGGCATCTGGAGTTTTGGACTTTTCTTCTTCAGACATAATTACACTCCGATTTTTTATTCTTAGCCTCATTTTAAGAAGATAGGAAGTGCAATTTCATCTCTCTAAAATGTAATTATTGCAAATTCCTCCATCTGTCGGAAGGATGATATAAAGCTCACTTATATTGAAACATTTGCCGAAAAAACTGCTTCATTGCTTGCCACGATCGCTCATCTGCCAATTTGTTGTAAGCTACTCCTTGGGAGGGGTCGTTACCTGATTCTGGATTAGTGAAGCTATGCACTCCACCTGAATAGAATACTAATAGCCACTTCACATTAGCTTGTCGCATGTGGGTTTCAAAGGCTAAAAGTTACTCTTTTGTCACAAGCGGATCATTCGCACCATGCAATTATTTTTACTTTAGCTTTGATATTTTTGGCATCGCTAGGATTAGGGCTGTTAAGGTTGCCATACTCAAATTAAGCGGCGATCGCTACATTAGAAGATATAGATAAAATCGCCGTTATTTACAAAGCGACTCACACAAAACCATGAGTGCAAACGTCACTATTTCTCAAAATCCCTTACTCAAAGGCTACGGATTACCTTCTTTTGCAGATATTTCCCCAGAACAGGTTGTCCCAGCCTTTAAGCAACTGCTGGCAGAATTAGACACAGAATTTACCAGCTTAGAAACTAAGATAGAACCGAATTGGAGCGGTTTAGTAGAACCTTTAGAACATTTAACAGAACGCTTGAATTGGAGTTGGGGCATAGTCAACCATTTAATGGGCGTGAAAAATAGCCCAGAACTGCGCGAAGCTTATGAAACTGTTCAACCAGATGTGGTGCAGTTTGTCAACAAGTTGGGGCAAAGTCAAGTTATCTACAATGCTTTTAAGACACTGCGGCAAAGTGAGACTTGGGCAACTTTAGATTCTGCTCAACAGCGCATCATCGAAGCCGCAATTCGAGATGCAGAACTTTCGGGTGTCGGGTTGCAAGGTGAAGCCAAAGAGCGTTACAACGCTATTCAGATGGAGTTAGCGGAACTTTCTACCAAGTTTTCTAACCATATACTCGATGCTACCAAAGCCTTTAGTTTGACTTTGACAACTAAAGCAGAAACTGACGGCTTACCCCCCAGTTTACTAAGTCTCGCGGCACAAGCTGCACGCTCTGAAGGTGCAAAAAACGCCACTCCCGAAAACGGTCCTTGGCGCATTACTTTGGACTTTCCTAGTTATAGTCCTTTCATGCAGCATAGCACCCGCCGGGATTTGCGAGAACAGTTTTACAAAGCTTTTATCACTCGTGCTTCCTCTGGGGAGTTGGATAACAACCCGTTAATTGAACGCACTTTGGAGTTGCGTCAAGAACTAGCAAATTTACTCGGCTTTAAAACTTTTGCTGAGTTGAGTTTAGCAAGTAAAATGGCTCCCAATGTAGAAGCCGCAGAAGCGCTTTTAGAAGAATTACGTCGTGCAAGTTACCATGCTGCTGTGAAAGACTTAGAAGAACTCAAAGCTTTTGCAGCAGCGAAGGGTGCAGCAGAAGCCAACGATTTGAAGCATTGGGATATCAGCTTTTGGGCTGAACGTCAACGAGAAGAAAAATTTGCTTTCACTGCTGAAGAGTTGCGTCCTTACTTTTCCCTTTCCCAAGTGTTAGATGGTTTATTTGGCTTGGTGAAACGGCTGTTTGGGGTGACGGTGACTTCCGCCGATGGACAAGCTCCAGTATGGCATGAGGATGTACGTTATTTTCAAATTGCTGATGAAACGGGTAATCCGATCGCTTACTTCTACTTAGATGCTTACAGCCGTCCCGCAGAAAAGCGCGGTGGTGCTTGGATGGATACCTGCATCAATCGTGGGAAAATCAAAGTTCAGGGGGTAACTCAGACACGTTTACCTGTAGCATATTTGGTATGTAATCAAACTCCCCCTATCGATGGCAAGCCTAGTTTGATGACTTTTAATGAAGTGGAAACTTTGTTCCACGAGTTTGGTCATGGGTTGCACCACATGCTAACTAAGGTAGATTACACCAGTGCGGCAGGCATCAATAATGTAGAATGGGATGCAGTGGAATTACCTAGCCAGTTTATGGAAAACTGGTGCTATGAAAGACCAACTTTGTTTGGCATGGCAAAGCATTACGAAACTAGCGAGACGCTACCAGAACATTATTATCAAAAGCTACTAGCAGCAAAGAATTATATGAGTGGTAGTGGTATGCTCAGACAACTGCATATTAGCATGTTGGATTTGGAATTGCACTACCGCTATCGTCCAGGCGGTAATGAAACTGCCAAACATGTACGCGATCGCCTTGCCAAAACCACAACCGTTTTACCACCACTCCCCGAAGACGCATTTTTATGCGCTTTTGGACACATTTTCGCTGGTGGATATGCGGCTGGTTATTACAGCTACAAATGGGCAGAAGTCCTCAGCGCTGACGCTTTTGCTGCTTTTGAAGAAGCTGGCATCGAAGATGAGCAAGTTATCAAAGCTACTGGTAAACGCTACCGCGATACAGTGTTGGCGCTTGGTGGTAGCAAACATCCGATGGAAGTCTTTAAATCCTTCCGGGGACGCGAACCGAGTACAGCAGCCTTACTTAAGCATAATGGTTTAGTACCTTCTTAGTCCTCTAATTAGCCCGCCTAGGCGGGCTTCCAGGCTAAGGGCGAAGAAAACCTAACTTTTTATTAACCATAAAACCTTAATTTATTTACATTATTTTGGTATTTATTTGCAATACTTAACTCTTTTTTAATTAAGAATAATTAACAT
>CASBQC010000325.1 GCA_949127805.1 Nostocales cyanobacterium PMM_0081 | reverse complement strand
TACTTCATACTTTAGATAAAATGCTATTTATTACAGAGGTGGGCATCCTCCCCTATTTTTAGATTTACCTACTTAACTATTTTATACATAGACCGAAGCTGCGTTTTCTGGATAAATTCTACAGCTTTAAAAATAATATTTCTCATGAATTAAATATTACAACTACACACGCACATAAGCTCAACTATCAAACATATAAATACAACTAATAATAAGTTATGAGGGTTTGTAAAATCTCATACTTTGAACAATGACACAATCAGTTATTATATGAGCGTATGCTTAAGTTCAGCTTGCTCCGTTATCGATTAGTAGATCGTGCGACCATAATAGTAGCTCATCTACAACATCCACACTTTGGTGAATCGGATGCAAACAAAGCAATCCTTGAGATTTGTTAGATATTTACAGCTGAACTCATTGCTTTTAGTTGAAATTTACGTAATCCCACATGACTATTTACGTTGGAAATCTCTCCTACCGCGCTAGCGAAGCCGACTTAAAAGAAGTATTTGCAGATTATGGTGAGGTAACAAGAGTCGTCTTGCCTACTGACCGCGAAACTGGACGACTACGCGGCTTTGCTTTTGTAGAAATGTCTGAAGAGGCTCAAGAAGATGCTGCTATTACCGAGTTAAATGGCGCAGAATGGATGGGTCGTCAACTTCGAGTTAATAAAGCCAAACCGCGCGAGGAGAATCAACGAAGTAATTGGAATAAAAAACAAGACTATTAAAAACGACGAATTAACATAGTAGCAAATTATTTTCTAGTTACGCAAGACCTAAGTTGCTAAAAATTAGAAATAATTAACAATTACTCAAAATCCAAAGAGTTTGCCCGACAAGTTGTGATACCGAGAGGGAAATGTTACGACTGGTCGGTTTTCTGATTATCAAGAGTCAAGCAGATTTGGCATTTGCAGCCAGCGTTAAAACAGATGGTATTTTGGGATGGATATCTCAACATATAGCTTGCACAAACACAAGACTTGCTACACATGATGCAACTTTTGCGATTAATAAGCATCTACAGACTAAAAGTCAATAGTTAAAGAAAAATCTTTACAAAGATAAGAGAATTCGACAAGCTTAGGTAGGTTTGCCCAAGTATGACATTCCTCAGTTGTGCGATCGCGCATTAACACAGACCGAAAAAAGCTTCAAATATTTAGTTTATCTAAAATCACACTTAAGTTATCAAATTACCTTTCTAAGATAGAGGCAGCAGCAAAATGAAGGCTGAAGGATAAAGAATAAAGGATGAAAAAAATAAATTAGTACAAGCGACGTGTTAATCCGTTAAAACTCACTTCAAACTTCATTCTCTACACTTTGTCCTTTAGCCTCAACCAACCAAAATCGTTAGAAAGGACTCAAACATGGCTCCATCGCCAGAATCACTTGAATTGTCTAACAACGACATCACAGACAAAAGCTTAGATCGTGATTGTACAACTTTATCCCGTCACGTCCTACAGCAATTTGAGAGCTTTTCGCCCCAAGCACAAGATTTAAGTGCGCTGATGAACCGCATAGCCCTGGCAGGTAAACTAGTTGCCCGTCGCCTCAGCCAAGCTGGTTTAGTCGAAGGTGTTCTTGGATTTACAGGGGATGTCAACGTCCAGGGAGAGTCCGTCAAGAAGATGGATATGTACGCAAACGACGTATTTATCTCGGTATTTAAGCAAAGCGGCTTAGTTTGTCGTTTAGCTTCCGAGGAAATGGAAAAACCCTACTACATTCCAGAAAACTGCCCGATTGGTCGCTACACACTATTGTACGATCCCATCGATGGCTCATCTAACACCGATACCAATCTCAGCTTGGGTTCAATCTTCGCGATTCGCCAACAAGAAGGAGACGATCTTGATGGTGAAGCGAAAGACTTACTCACCGATGGACGCAAACAAATAGCCGCCGGATACATCCTATATGGTCCGAGCACCATGCTGGTATATACTATAGGCAAGGGAGTTCATTCTTTTACCCTCGATCCCAGCTTAGGAGAGTTTATTCTCACCGAAGAAAATATCCAAATTCCGGCACACGGTTCAGTTTACAGCGTAAACGAAGGTAATTTTTGGCAGTGGGATGAATCAATTCGCGAATATATTCGCTACGTCCATCGCACCGAAGGCTATACCGCTCGTTATAGTGGCGCAATGGTGAGTGATATCCATAGAATTCTAGTTCAAGGCGGTGTATTTCTTTACCCAGGCATACTTCCCAAGCCAGAAGGTAAACTGCGCTTGCTTTATGAATCTGCTCCCCTAGCATTTGTCATTGAGCAAGCAGGTGGTCGCGCTACTACAGGACTAGTAGATATTTTGGACATAGTACCAAAAAAACTGCACCAGCGCACCCCTTTGATTATTGGTAGCAAAAAAGATGTAGCAAAGGTGGAGTCTTTTATTCAAAACGGTCACTAAAACAGCTTGACAAAAACCTTAATGGGTGCTTAGGCACCCAAATAATTAAAAAAGTGATTAGTTCAGCACCGGTAGCGCTTTTAGTCCCTTAATTATCTCAGATGGTCGATGCAATCTTGTATTGCTAACGCCAAAATTCAAAGGTCAGTATCAACTGATAAACACGACAAACATAACTTCAGACATAATTAACCGGAGTTAAAGAAACACATGACCTCAACTAACCATTTATTAGAGATAAAAGAATACGGTCAAAGTATCTGGATGGATAACTTGACTCGTGACCTGATTCAGTCAGGCGAGTTGAAAGATATGATGGAAAATAAAGGTATCTGTGGGATCACCTCGAACCCAGCCATATTTGAAAAAGCGATCGCCGGAAACGTCATTTATGATGCCGATATTGAAAAAGGCGTCCGTGCGGAGTTACCGACATACAAAATTTACGAATCCCTAGTTTTTGCAGATATCCGCAATGCGTGTGATATTTTACGCCCGGTTTATGAAGCCTCAAATAAATTAGACGGTTATGTGAGCATAGAAGTACCACCAACGATCGCTCATGATACAGAGGCAACGATAGCGGAGGCTCACCGTTATTACCAAGAAATTGGTCGGGAAAATGTGATGATTAAAATTCCCGGTACAGAAGCGGGTTTGCCAGCAGTCGAACAAGTGATAGCCGCCGGCATTAACGTTAACGTCACTCTGTTATTTTCAGTTCAAAGCTATGTAAACTCAGCTTGGGCTTACATTCGCGGTTTAGAAGCTAGAGTCAAAGAAGGTAAAGACATTAGTAACATAGCTTGCGTAGCCAGCTTCTTTCTTAGTCGCATTGATAGCAATATTGATGGCAAGATTGATGCTAAGTTGAAGAAAGGCGTTGATGATATTGCCGTAGAAGCTAAGTTGAAAGCTGTGAAAGGGAAAGTAGCGATCGCAAACGCCAAGATAGCGTACCAAGAGTACAAAAAAATTAGCCAGAGCGATCGTTGGCAAGCTTTAACCGCAAAAGGTGCAAAAGTTCAACGACTTCTGTGGGCAAGCACCGGCACCAAAGACCCCAGCTACAGCGACGTCATGTATGTCGATGAGTTGGTAGGTTCCGACACCGTTAACACCCTACCACCAGCGACAATAGAAGCTTGCGCTGACCACTGTGATGTCGCAAGTCGTGTTGAGACAAATGTCGATCAAGCTTACCAACTCATCGAAAGCTTGAAAGACCCCGACATCAACATTGACATCAACCAAGTTATGGACGAACTACTCGTTGATGGTATTGATAAGTTTGTCAAGCCCTTTCAATCACTGATGGAT
>CASBQC010000324.1 GCA_949127805.1 Nostocales cyanobacterium PMM_0081 | reverse complement strand
TCTCACGCACTCGTAGCAAAGACGCAAAGAAAGAGACTAAAATTAGGAATTAGTGTAAAAAGTCTATTGTTAAGGAATGCGATCGCACCATTTTTCAAAATCAAAAAAATGCTTTTATTCGTGAGCTTCTTTTTGTGATTGAGAATCGCTGTTACTTCCAATAATTGCTGAAAATATATTCCCTAGTAAAGATAAAAACGCTCCTACTAACAACACGAGCATCAAACTAGCAAGTCCAGCAAAGGGAGAAACGATGAACAAGAGTAAGAAGGCAAAGATTAAAGTTGATAATAACGTCTTATTCATGGTTTTTAGGCTTAATGTTTGCTATTCTTAACCTAAGCAGCTAATTGATTAGTTTTGCCTCATCTTGAAGAAGTAATTATTCCTCTTTCTTTAGTAGTAGTCAAATAAGAATGGTTCACCTTGAAGATATCTGCTACAAAGTGTCTCAGTTAGGTAGGGTATATTTTCCAATAAGTAATCGCGCTCGTTTGGATTTGAGGTATGGAGTAAGAAAGCGCTCTCTGCGCTTACTACGATTATCTCATGAATTTGAGGCTTTCTATTTGTTGGGTAAATCCGTCTATGAAGATGCTTAAAATTGTGCGTTTTCGCAATTTTATGTTGACACTTACTGACATCCCTGATTGAAGGGGTAGTTGTCTGTCTTTGAGTGTAAGTGCTTGCTGATTTAGACGCACTGTCACTGGAAAGCTGTAGTAGGGACGAATTTGGGTGGGTGGTAAGGCATCGGAACCAATGGATTCTAGTGTACCTTTGATATCACCAAATTCGCTAAAGGGAAACGAGTCTATTCTTATGTCTACAGGCATTCCTGCTCTGACGAAACCGATATCTTTGTTGGTTAGAAATACTTCGGCTTTGAGAGAGTTTTCTGGGACAACTTTGAGAACGGGTTCGGTGGAATTGGCAACAAATCCAGGATTGCTGGCTTTTAAGTCAAATATTGTACCATTGACTGGGGAACGAATTTCTTGATAATCTAAAGAAACTTGGTTTTGACTGATTTGGTTATCCATCTCGGCAATGTTTTTCTCGTTTTCAACGATCGCCTTTTTTAATTGGCTGTCTATTTCTGCGATACGTTTATCATTATCGGCTATTCTTGTCCACAAATCTTGGTTGGACGCAGACATGGTATTTTGCAGACGTTGCCCAGATTGTGCGATCGCTAATTTCAAGCGTTCTCCTTCTTGGGTTAAGGAATCTACATCAGATTGCTGAGTGCTAACTTGCTGTTCTTGCTGTAAGTATTGCAGACGAGCGATCGCACCTTCTTTAAATAATGGTTCTAAGTCTTTGAGAATGCCTTGATTTATTTTTAAAACGTTTTTTGCATTCGCCAATTTTACCTGATTTTGTACCACCTGCTTTTCTAATTGCGAGGCTTCTAACTTCACTGTAGCAGCTTTGGTTTTCAGTTCTTGCTGATTGGTTTGCAAACGTAATTGCTGATCGGGTGTCAGATTTACTCCTGACGATTTTCCGGAAAGTTGCACTCGATAAAGTTGATTTTCGGCAACTAAACCTGCACGATTTTTGGTCAATATTGCGATCTCTTCAGGTAATTTTATCTGATTCGCTGCCGGAACGCGAACCTTATCACTCATTTGGGATTGATAAAATTGGTTTTCTTGTAGTAAATTATTACGAACTTTCTGCAAGTAGACTTTTTGCGCTTTTTGTGCCGTGTGGTCAAGACGCAACAGCAAGTCTCCCTGCTTAACTTGTTGACCGTCTTTAATATAAACTTCTTTTACCAAGCCATTGAGGGGTACTTTAACTTCTCTTACTGTTCCTTGTGGTTCTAGTTTACCAGTTGCTGGAATCGCTTCTTCAATTTTTGCAACAGCAGACCAAATCAGCGTGAAGCTAGTTACACCAACAATAGAATATAGTACTGCTCGTGATAATATAGGCGATCGCTGTAAAATTACGGGTTGGTCAAATTCAAAATTCATTATATTTTAGTAATGGGTAATTGGTAATGGGTAATGGGCAATGGGCATTGGTAATAATTTTCTTCCTAGTTCCTAGTCCCCAGTCCCTAAAGTTGCGCTTCTTGTTGTTGATATAAGCAGTAATAACGACCTTTTTCAGTCATTAATTGTTGATGGGTTCCTTGTTCGACTACAAAGCCTTGATCGAGCATTAAAATTAAATCAGCGTTGCGGATTGTAGTGAGACGATGGGTAATAAAGAAAACTGTGCGTCCTTTAAATGCTTCGGCTAAATTCAAACAAACTTGCCGTTCTGATTCGTAATCTAGAGCACTGGTAGCTTCGTCAAGAATGAGCAATTGCGGGTTTTGTAGGATGGTTCGAGCGATCGCTATTCGTTGTCGTTGTCCCCCAGAAAGGGATGCACCACGTTCTCCAACTCTGGTATTGTAACCATTGGCTAGGTTCATAATGAACTCGTGAGCAAAGGCAATTTTACCAGCTTCGATAATTTCTTCTGAGCTTGCGTCTGGATGATTTAAGGCGATATTATCTTGGATTGTCCCATCAAATAATAGCGTGTCTTGTGGTACTATACCGATTTGTTTTCTTAAGGAATAAAGTTCGACTTTGTTGATGTCGTAACCGTCGATTAAAATTCGACCTGATTCTAAAGGATACAGACGGGGTATAAGTTTCATCAACGTACTTTTGCCGGAACCACTTTGACCGACTATCCCGACAAATATACCAGCGGGAAATTCTAAGTTGATATTGTTGAGTTGTAGCGGACCGCTGGGATTGAAGCGGAAAGATACGTTATCATACTTGACTGAACCCTGAATCATCGGCATGGGAATGTTACCGCGATCGCTTTCGGAAGACTCTGTAGGTGAGTCGATAATATCACTCAACCGTTCCAACGAAAGCGCTGTTTCTTGGAAGTTCTGCCATAGTTGGGTTAATCGCAGTAATGGACTGGTGACGTAACCTGCTATAATTCTAAAGGCGATTAATTGCCCTAAAGTAAGTTCGCCTTTGAGTACTAAATAAGCTCCTACCCACAATACTAGTAAACTGGAAAGTTGACTTAAGAAGTTGCTGGTGGAACCTGCTGCGGTGGAAGTTTGAACTGTTTTAAAACCGGCACTGACGTAACGAGCATAACGTTCTTGCCATTGCCAACGCGATCGCAATTCGATATTTTGCGCTTTTACTGTTTGGATACCTGACAGCACTTCAACTAAATGAGATTGCGCTTCGGCATTGCGTTCTGCTTTGGAGCGCAGTTGTCGTCGGACAATTGGAGAAACGGATGTTGTTAGTATTACGAATAATGGTAATGTGGAGAGTGCTACTAAACTCAGCAGCCAACTGTAGATAAACATTACCACTATATAAATAACTGAAAATACCGCATCTAAAACGACTGTTAAAGCTGTCCCGGTTAAAAATTGGCGAATGTTTTCTAACTCATTTACCCGTGTTGATAATTCACCTACAGGTCGTCTTTCAAAGTATCGTAAAGGTAAACGTAGCAAATGGTCAATAATTTGCGAACCCAGTGCTAAGTCAATTCGATTGGTGGTATCGACGAATAAAAATGTCCGAATACTAGTTAGGATTGCCTCAAAGACTGCAATGACTATGAGAAAAACACCCAATACTTGTAACGTATCAGCGCTATTTTGCACTAAAACTTTGTCGATAATCACTTGCGTCATCAACGGATTTGCTAACCCAAACAATTGCACAAAGAATGAGGCAATAAATACTTCTATTAGAACTTGACGATATTTATATAAAGAAGGTAAAAACCAACTTAAACCAAACTTTTGCTGTGGTGTATATCTAGTTTGTTGTAACAGCAAAACTGGAACAGCTTCTTTTGGAGATTCGTCTGGCTTGGTTGCCGATTCTAGCAGAATATTGGCAACATCTGCGGTTTTTTGCCGTAAAACTCCAACTTCGGGAATTCCTAAAACGATCGCTTGAGTATTGATTTCATAAAGTAGGGCAAAACTATCTTGCCATTGCACAATTGCCGGTGCTTGAAGTCGTCCGACGGCGTTGACTGGTAAACTGATAAGTTGAGCATTTAAACCGAGTGATTCTGCGATCGCTCCACATTGCTGCAACGATAGCGAACCTGTTCGTCGTTGTTGCGAAAGCAAAACTTTACGCAAAACTTCACGACGAAAAGGCAAATTCAATTGCTTGCTCAACATTTGAAAGCAAGCTAGAACCGCATCTACTTTACCACTACCGCGCACATATGGATATTTTTTGAGGTTAGAAGTTTCTACCTGTCTTCCTTCTGGTTCATTTGGTGCGTAGGGGATATCATCAGGGG
>CASBQC010000323.1 GCA_949127805.1 Nostocales cyanobacterium PMM_0081 | reverse complement strand
TGTCTTCACGATTCATTGGTTAATCAAATCCCAAATCAGATCGGCTAACTCTGCACTTGCTCCCAAAGGTTCAGCCAGTTGGAAACGCACAGCAGGGAATTGTAATTTTAACTCTTGTGAAGAGCGAGCGATCGCATCTGTGATACCCCCAGCAAATAAAAAGTATGGCAAAATATTAATTTTCTGATAACCAGCACTCACCAACTCTTTCACTCGTGATTGTAAACTAGGAGCCACAGACCAATAAGCAACTACTACTCCCAAATTCGCTGCCATTGCTTCCACTTGTTTTTTAGAACCAGGACGACGGCTACCATGAGTTAAAAGAATCCATGCTTGGTTATGACAATTATCAGTACTTTGGGCAATTTGCTTTGCTAACAATTGTTGTACACCAGCATAACTACCTAAATATGGTTGCAAAATTATGATATCTTCACCAAGAGCCTGTTGAGCCAAAGCCACTTCACCGGGAATATCTTCCATGACATGCACCCCCGCCAGCAGAAATAATGGTAATATTTTTAGGCGATGATATCCACTTGCCAAAGCACTTTCAGCAAATCTTTTAATCTGCTCGTGCAAAGGTTCAGGCTTTAATTCTAAGTATGCAGTACCTACCAATTCACATTTTGGCAGCGACATCACACCACCAATGATAGACTTTTGTAAGTTGCTCTCCAGCTTGGAATTTACCAGTTTTGCCAATTGCTGCATGGCAATTTCCTGGCGCGGATCGCAACTTCCGTGAGACACCAACAGATACGCATATGGCATTAGCAAGGGTTACTCAAAGCGGAATTTTTATATATCTTATCAAATTATTAAGTAGCGTAGACGCAAATCTAATTCGCATCTACGCTACCTAAACTATAAAACCTGCAAAGCTGATAAATTAACTTCTAGGATAATTCCCTCTTTTTTTTCCCAGAAATTAAAACTACTTTGCCGCACCTGGGTCAGCAACGTAACGGAAAGTCGGTTCCGAGTTCCAAGGACCGCGTTCATCCTTACCGTTGGTAGACAAGTTATAGTAAATATCCACAGTGCTGTCTGGTTGGATATTTCCAAAGAACGGGTCAGTTAACTTACCCAAAGAATCCAGCGCTTTCATAAACATTTGGGTATGAGAAATTTCCCGTGTCAATAGATGAACGAGCGTGTTTTTCGTTCCTTCATCAGTAGCTAGTTTAATCAAGGCTTCATAAGTTTGACGTGCCCCAGCTTCAGCACCAATGTTAGCCCGCAAATCGCGTACTACATCGCCACCTTCATTCACATAATTGGCACTCCAAGCATTACCCTGACTATCTAACAAGTGTGGTCCCATACCCCGGACTGCAAACAAAGTGCTTTTGTAAGCTTCGGTTTGGTCAACATTTTTGGTGTGAATTTCAATCAGTTTCCCCACCATTTCTAAGTGACCAAACTCTTCTAAGGCAATATCTTGCAACATATCGCGAATACTGGGGTCTTCGCAATGAAAGGATTGAGTCCAATATTGCAAAGCTGCTGTTAATTCACCAGTTGCACCACCAAATTGCTCTAAAAGAAGTTGAGCAAAGCGCGGATTTGGCTCATTGACATCAACAGAATGAATCGGGTCTTTTTTGTGAAAAAACATCAGCGTCTCCCTCTCTTTTTATGGCACATTCCAGCATGATTACAAGTTATCTGTAAATGCTCGGCACATATCTAATCATGTTAAATATCACAGCCAATCTTTACCTGAACCTAGAGAATGACTTACTTAATAAGCATCTCTAACCAAAGTTTGATTTTGTCGATTATGGAATTGAAATAAAAATAACTCTAAGAGAAGTAAGCGTCTTTGAAGGGAGGAGCAAGAAATTACGCTTCTTTTTTACTGCTGTTCGGCGTTGTAAGTATAAAAGCTGTTAAATGCTCCTACACTTTCAAATGTATAAGAAGGCAACCAGGAATTCAGTTTTAAATCTGTACGATAAATACTAAAAATAAGAAAATTTTGCCGTTCCGTAGTCGCTCCAACAAGTTCGCGCACTTGTGGACTAGCCGAATCTACTACTTTATTGCAATCTAGTTTAATTAAACTTTCTAACATCTTTGGTGTTTTTTTGCACACATCGCTTTTTAAGTATTTTGTCAACCGTTGCATGGCATACTCTTGATATTCCGCTTGACTGGGATTTGTCTTCGCCATCGCCACTCCCAAGACAACTAGTCCTACTGCCCCGAAATATGTCATAATTGTTGAGAGTCTCATTTTTCCTAACTGTTAATCACTGAAGTCTCTTGACTCTAGATTAACTGACTCCGTTCCTTAAACAAAAACTCTGGATCAATTCGCCGGGGCTATGTTATAATGAGTTGAAGAATGGCGAGCGTAGCCAAGTGGTTAAGGCAGTGGTTTGTGGTACCACCATTCGTGGGTTCAATTCCCATCGTTCGCCCTTATTTGAGAATAAGACCAACAGCACGGCGGATGTATGCTTCGACTGGTTCAACCCTAGGCATGAATACCAGCGCGTAAAGCATGATTCCGCTCATGAGGTCAAAAACTAAATCGCTGTCTGTATCAGCCGGGATTTCATTTCTAGTTTTAGCCCGCTCGATCGCAACCTGAAAAGCTTGGCGTCGTGGTAAAAGGTATTTTGTCCAATAAACTTGGGCAAATTGCGGACTGCTGGAAGCCGCACCGATAATCATAGCCAGAATCTGACGACCCAAAGGTGTGAGGGTAGTTTTCACCGCAATCTCAATAATGCAGTCTATATCGCTCGAAAGTGTACCTGTATCAGGTATTTCAATTTCTTGACGAACACTTTCAATTGCCGAAGCGACTAGTTCTTCTTTGGAAGGATACCATCGATAGATTGTGGTTTTGCCAACACCAGCCGATCGCGCGATCGCATCAATGCTTAGGCGATCGTAACCCATCTGAGATAGCAAATCGAGAGTTGCCTTTATGATGGCTTGATGAGATTCTTCGCTGCGCGGTCTTCCTGGTTTTTTATCTGATTTCGTCATGTAATCGGATTGGGGACTTTTGATGGGTTGTATAAGTTCGTAGTAAGCGCTTCAGCGCTTAAAATTGAGCGATAAATCGCTCACTACGAAAACATCAAAATCTAAGTATGGGCAAGCTTGACATTTACGCCTAAAGTTTACGATACTGTGTCGGATCGTAAAGATGGTGCAAATTATGAGGCATACTCCTCCCCAATATACCGATAAAAGCAGTACTCAAACTTTACGGCAAGGAATCGAAGAGTTTTACGCGGTAAATCCACATCTGACCAATCCAAATCAAATGCCGCCGGATTTTGCGAAAATCTTAATTGCTCATGATGTTACACACGTTATTCTTGGCTGCGATACTGATATGTATGATGAACTGAGATTGTTGCCATTGTGCTTTTTAACTAGTGACTTCAAGTTTCGAGACTACTTACGGGAGCGAAAAAACCCGGCTGTTGATGTGATGTATAAAGATTTGGTAAAGCAACATGGGCTTTTATGGTTATATAGCTCAATAATTGTAGTATTGCCGCGATTATTGCCAAAAATTGTTGTAATGTGGTTCAAGACTCGCGGAACACGCAAGTACTATCCATTTTTCGACTTTGAACCACTACTTGACCGTTCTTTGTTAGAGATTCGCTGCTGGTTTAATTTGTTACCGCTGCTTTGATGCAGAAGACCTCTGATGGGGCAAAAGCGATCGCGCAATGCTTCAAGATTAAGATTTGAAGCCGAATGAATCCAAGAAGCTTTGCAAACTAAAGAATTAGGCATATTAACCAGGTAGTGAGAATGAAAATTGAGATACAGAGGTAAATTTTGGGTAATGCCGATAAAGTGGAAATCAAGGAGAAACAGTTTAATAAAGGATTCAGGACATGGAAAATTTTGCCGATCAAGCACAACCTTTGAAATTGCAAGCTGCCGCTATTCGCGGTCTACCAAATCTGAATTTTGGTGACTCTGGTGACTCTGTAAAAGTCTTACAACGGCTGTTATTACAGAATGGCTACCCTGTTCAAGTTGATGGTAATTTTGGTGCGTTAACAGAAACAGCCGTCAAAGCCTTTCAAAGCCAGCACAATTTAACTGCGGATGGAGT
>CASBQC010000322.1 GCA_949127805.1 Nostocales cyanobacterium PMM_0081 | reverse complement strand
CTCCCCCACACCTCCACTCCCTCATCCCTCGACATCCAGGGATTCATCTTCGATTTAGATGGTGTGCTGACGGATACGGCAGAATTTCACTATTTAGCTTGGCAAAAATTGGCAGATGAAGAAGGTTTACCCTTTACCCGCGAAGCTAACGAAGCTTTGCGGGGTGTGTCGCGTCGCGAATCTTTGCAGTTAATTATCCGGGATAAAAAATATACAGAAGCGCAAATTCAGGAAATGATGGAGCGCAAGAACCGCTACTATGTAGAATCGATTGAAAATATCTCCTCAGCGGATTTATTACCTGGAGCGCTGCCTTTATTGGATGAATTACGACAAGGGGGAATTAAAATAGCTTTAGGTTCTGCGAGTAAGAATGCTCGACCAGTTGTAGATAGATTGGGAATTGCTAGCAAAATAGATGCGATCGCTGACGGTTATAGTGTAGAAAAACCCAAACCAGCACCTGATTTATTTCTGTTCGCTGCACAACAATTAGGACTTCAACCAGCGCAATGTGTAGTTGTCGAAGATGCAGCAGCGGGTATTGAAGCAGCTTTAGCAGGTGGGATGTGGGCAATTGGACTCGGACCTGTTGAGAGAGTTGGTGCCGCTCACATAGTTTTACCAAGTTTAGCTGGTGCCAACTGGTCAGATATCCGCGCTAAATTGGATAATGTTGCCAGAAAATAGTAGCGATGTAGAGACGTAGCATTGCTACGTCTCTACAGGTCTAAAAACTGAAAATATTTCTCAAAATAACGTAGGCTTGTCGCCTCTTCTACCCTTAACGCGTGGCGATAATTGAAACCTTTAATTGGTAAGAATTTTCAAATATTTAGTACATTAGTATCGGGTAAATCCAGATTAAAAACGTCTATCGCGTATCATAGATCGGGGTTCTTTTATTTAAAGATTGAAAGTATACTTATCTTAATTTTTCATAGCTATGAGAGTACATTCCCAAACTAAGCGCGGTTGAGCGTAACAAAGTAGATATTTACGCGCTTTTTCTAACAAGTTAATAATACTTGGTTGATGCGACTTTCGCCAATATAACTGCTGTAAATAATCGATTAACCACAGTTGAGCCTCTGTATCTAAATCATCAATTTCTTTCGCCAATTGTAAAGCCTCGCGGTAAGTTTTCGGGGCTGTTGTCACATCTTGAAGTAACTTATTAGGAATAACTTGCAGTTGCTCGAAAGATGCGATCGCTTCCCCCGGACTCCCAGATGCTATACTTAACACCGCCTCATGGTGTAAAATTTCCTCATGCCCCGTTTGCTTGAGAACCTGAGCCAAAGACACTGCATCCAAACGATAAAAAGGAATGCGTTGACAGCGTGAAACTAAAGTCGGCAAAACAGACTCAACTGAAGGTGCAATTAAAATCAGCGTCGCTTGTCCTGGTTCTTCCAAAGTCTTCAGCAAAGCGTTTGCCGCACCTTCCGCCATTGTTTCTGCTTGCTCTAAAACTACCACATTTCTTGGCGCAAGTATCGGCGGACGGCTGAGAAATTGTGTAACTTCCCGAATTTGCTCTAACCTAATTATAGGCGGTGCTTTACGCTTCAGTTTTTTCTCTGCGGCTTCTTCTGGAGTTAATCGTTGTCCTTGATATTGGTAAGTTGGCTGCACCCATAACAAATCTGGATGGTTTTCTTGACGCAAACGGTTCGTTTCTACAGAATGAGAAAACAGCAATTGTGCAAAGCAACGCGCTGCTAAACTGCGTCCCACACCCTCACAACCGACAAATAAATAAGCTGGTGCAACTCGGTTTTGTTTAACAGCTTGAGTCAGTAATTCTACTGCTTGCTGTTGTCCAATAAGTTGTGAAAATAAGTCAACAGTCATGAGTCAAAAGTCAATAGTTAATATATTCGTCACGAATTAAATTCGGAAAAACTCTGCGTTACTCTGCGGTTACTTTGTGTTCCTCTGCGTTTAAAAATGCTCTTGTTTTTACAGATAATCCCAAACTTTCAAGCGATCGCTCAAAGTTGTTTGAATCATCTTTTGCACAGCTTCTTTATTCAAGCTAGCATCTATGCGGACAATTTTATCTTGGGATGCTTGCAGTTGAGCGTATCCTTGTTGGACGCGACGATGAAAAGCGATCGCTTCAAGTTCAATTCTATCAGCAATTTTGTTATCGGCGCGTTTGCGGCTTAGTCCCACTTCAATATCGACATCAAGCCATAACGTAATATCGCTTTCTAACCCACCAGTTGCGATCGCATTCAGTTGTTTAATTAAATTTAGATCCAAACCGCGACCATAACCTTGATAAGCGATAGTCGAATCAGTATAGCGATCGCACAAGATAATATTACCTTTTTCTAGATTCGGTTTTAGTTCTTGTTCAACATGTTGCGATCGGTCAGCAGCATACAATAATAATTCTGTGGTATTAGATATTGTTTTATTTTCTGCGTCTAACAACAAGCGTCGCAAATCCAAACCTAAAGCAGTTCCCCCAGGTTCGCAAGTCACCACAACTGAAATACCAAATGAGTGCAACCACTCTTGACAAAGTTGCATTTGGCTAGTTTTGCCACAGCCTTCCACCCCTTCAAATACGATTAATCTACCAT
>CASBQC010000321.1 GCA_949127805.1 Nostocales cyanobacterium PMM_0081 | reverse complement strand
CATGTATATAATTCCGCGTAATGTCTGAAGCAGGGGCACAAAGTAGCTGGAAACGCGAAATTTTTTCTCTTTATCTTGACGTATCCGCTTTAGACCTGCGAACATACCCGCCATTGACATGGTGACTGTTAAGCCGCTGACTGGACTTAATATTGGTAGACGATGCCGAGCGATCGCCATCAATAAATCTGGTACTGCTGCTGTTGGTAAAATATACATAATCAGCAAAAATATCAGCAAATCCCAGGTTTTACTTCTCCCCATGCGGTTGCGAAGAATTAAATCCCAGTAATCCAAATAGCGCTGATATCCGCCTTCTGCCCAACGGTTGCGCTGATGCCAAAGAGCGATCGCATTCGTGACGCCCTCTTCTTCCACCGCTGAATTAAAAGCACAATCAATATCCCAGTCGTTTAGATGCAAGCGGAATGTCAAATCCAAGTCATCGGTGATGGTTTCTTCATTCCAGCCACCGCAGCATTCCAAGGCTTGGCGCCGGACAAATTGACCATTTCCCCGCAGTTCGCCGATTCCACCAATGGCAATCCGTCGCTTTTGGAAAACGGCATCAACTGCCATTTCTGCCATTTGACCTTTTGTCCAAAAGTTTTCTTTGGCGTTAGCGATCGCTTTTCGCACTTGCACCGCCCCCAGCTTTTCTTTGGCAAACAAGGGTATTATCCGCAATAGCAAGTCTGGCGACACAATCGCATCAGCGTCAAACACCGCTATAATTTCCCCTTGAGTCAGTGGCAAAACTTGATTTAATGCCCCTGACTTACCACCACTCGCTTCGGCTGAACGTCTTAATACTTTTAGGTTATTGTATTTTTCCGTTAGTTGTGCTAATACCTGCGGCGTTGTGTCGTTGCTATTATCGTCAATTATCCAGACTTCGTAATCACCTTGCGGATATTTTAGATTACAAAGATTCTTGACTAAATTGGCAATAACTGCTTCTTCATTTTTAGCCGCCACTAACACAGATACTTTTGGTAAATCACCCAGCATTTCTTCTTGGTAGGAAAAGAAATTACTTTCCCC
Source organism: Nostocales cyanobacterium PMM_0081 (assembly GCA_949127805.1). GTDB lineage: Bacteria > Cyanobacteriota > Cyanobacteriia > Cyanobacteriales > Nostocaceae > Hassallia. The sequence continues at coordinate 17,515 of CASBQC010000321.1, read as the reverse complement.
TACCAAGTGTTCTTTGCCCGGTCTGGCAAACACAATCCTGAGGGCATGAATTCCTAGGATAGTCGTCAATCCTAGGATAAAAATAGAACCCCAAGAAACTAAATGTAAAGCGATCGTGCCGCTCCAGACAACAGTCAAAACTAGAGCGGCTTTTTTTCTCCGACCTTGAAACCGGGATGGTAGAAACACAGGATCGGTTTCTACCTCTTCTATTTCCAACTCATCATCTCCTGATAGGTCAGAAAATAATGAGTTGAGCGGGTCAAGCTCGTTGTAAGAATCGTTTTCGGGCCAGAAATTCGCTGGCATAAGTTACTTGATTCAATAACCAGTATTTGTCTACACCCATAAAGAAGCTGGGTATCAGGTAACACCAAACCGTGCAACCTTCACATACTTTTAGCTTACCTTGAGATTGGCGATACTCTTCCACTTCTTCCGATTCCCGATAGAGGTCGTAAAGTCGTCCGTTAATCGGAACTCCGGTTTGGGCAAAATGGTAACAAGGTAGTAGCAGTTCGTCATTGGGAGAAATCGCAATCACGGCATCCACTGCTTTACAGCGGGGATTTTTGGTGTCATTGCCCCCAGCTTCGATAAAAGCCAATGCAGCCTTATTGTAGCCGACATTTTTATATTTCTTAGCAGCGGTTTCGATTGCCGCTACCATTTCCGGGGTGGGATTCTTATTAGAGTTGTATTGGTCATAAGCCGTAAAGGCAGGGTTTAGCCAGACGCGAGCGGCTAGTTTTTGTCCTAATTCTGCGACTTCTTGAATGCGATCGTAATTTTGGGCAGTAACAGTATGATTTAGTACCGGGTACTCTCCTAAAGATTGAGCGATCGCTACCGACTCTACCAAATTGTCAAAAATCTTCACACCACGCGACTGATCGTGAGTTTCCGCATCTCCACCATCCAAGGAAAAATTCAAAAAGTCTACTAAACCTTGCATTTCCTTAGCTTTTTTCGGATACAAAATTGTATTCGTCGTCATGCTGGTATAAAAGCCCTGACGTTTTGCCTCGGTATAAATCTCCCCGACATCATGTCGCAATAAAGGTTCGCCACCAGTAAAGTCTACATATTTAGTCCCCAAACGGCGTAAATCTTCTAAATTACGCTTAATCGTTTCAAAATCAGCTTCTTTGCCCGGTTCTAATGCCCAAATGTTGCAAAAGTGACAGCGGGCATTACAACGATACGTCAAGTAATAATTTGCAACCAGCGGAGCCATAGTGTAAACCCACTAAAAGTTTTCCTTAAGACATCTTTAAACGTAGTTAACCAACAGTCAACATTCTTTTGGTAGTGGTTGATTGGTAGGAGACCGAAAACCCCACCCTTACTGGGTAGTATGTTAGTCGTTGGTTGGAGCGTAGTTAGTGCTTATTCTACAACCATTCCCCCTGAACCATTCCCCACGGGAGCGATAGTGAACCATGACATTTTTTTGGGAACACTATTTACAACTATCTAGATTCCCGGTTGTCAACTAAGATTCTTGAGTATTAAATTATGTCTTTTGAGCAACTCCAACCAGCGACTCAACAACAAGCAAGCGTGTACTTACCTTACGTTCAGGGTAGCAAGCGCGATTTTTTGCGTTATGCCATTGGTCTTTATCAAAAAGGCGTTTTGGAAGGAAAACGCAAAATAGAAGGCAGCGAGCACGTTCCCTTTGTGGCTACTTGGAATATTGCCACGTTACCGTCAGACTTAACTCGTTGCCGATTGCAGTTTGATGGCGACGCTGAATTAAGTTATGAACTGATGATGGCAAGTTTCGAGTTTATTAATTTTTTAATTGAACTGATGGAAAATTATAAACGCTATCGCGTGAGTGATTTTTCACAAGCATTTTACCGCAAACTGCTGCGTGTAGAGGAATAAACAAGGCAAAACGAGTAAATATAATTCAATAATTCTCGGTTTTCGCAACTTCGCCCAAAAAAGATCCGATTTTGAGCTAAAAAGTGTCCTTTAAATTTAGGCGATCGCGTTACTTAACGAGTTTGGTAGCAACCTTGAGCGCGAACTTAGACCTAGAATTAGGATCTAGCTGGGTTCTACTTACTTTTGAAATAAGGAGTGCATGTGTGCCAAAATCTGCTAAGTATTTACTGATTGGCTCAACTGAGAGTTACAGTGGCAAATCTGCCACAGTTTTAGGTTTGTCGCATCAGTTACAGAAAAAAGGACTAGATATCGCCTACGGGAAACCCCTAGGTACAAGTTTGAGTGAATTTGAAGGAAACGTAATTGAGGAAGATGTGCAATTTATTGCCAACAGTCTCAATCTACCTTCAAACCGGATTGCACCCACAATGCTTGCTTTGAATGAAGTCGCTATACAAAAACGCTTGCGTGGAGAAGACAAAACTGATTATCGTGCCTCTTTAGCACAGCAATATTTACAAATATCTAGAGGGGATTTGGTATTGTTGGAGGGTCCTGGCAATTTGTCAGAAGGTAATTTATTTGACTTGTCTTTGCTGCAAGTGGCTGATGTTGTCGATGCAGCTGTGTTGTTGGTATGTCGTTATAAATCGCTGCTTTCAGTTGAGGCACTGTTATCTGTGAAACAGCGTGTAGGCGATCGCTTAATTGGTGTTCTCCTCAACGATATCCCCGCAGCCCAAATGGAAACAGTTAATACTGTGTTGCGTCCGTTTTTGGAACAACAAAATATTCCTGTACTGGGAATGTTGCCCGAAAATGACTTGCTACGCAGTGTCAGCGTTGGTGAATTGGTAAAGCAGTTAAAAGCCGAAGTTCTTTGTCGTAGCGATCGCCTGGATTTAATGGTCGAGAGTTTAGCAATTGGGGCGATGAATGTCAACTCGGCGGTGAAGTATTTCCGCAAACGACGGAATATGGCGGTAGTTACAGGAGGCGATCGCGTGGAAATTCAACAAGCAGCTCTGGAAACTTCCACTCAATGTCTCATCCTTACCGGACAACTCCCACCTCCCCCTTTCATCCTCAATCGCGCTGAAGAACTAGAAATCCCCATTTTGTCAGTAGATTTGGATACCCTCACCACTGTGGAAATTATTGATCGCACTTTTGGTCAAGTGCGCGTCCACGAACCGATTAAAGTTCAGTGCATTAGCCAATTGATGGCTGAACATTTCGATATTGACCGCTTGTTATCTCAACTCGGTTTAAATCCCGCAGTGGCTTTGCCGTAAATCAACATAACTACATAATTGAAAGCATAAATGCTCATTTATCAGTTAGAGGGCTGTAATGGCATTCGTTATGAAACCAAAAGGCTTGCTTGGTGTGAACAAGTAACCCACTATTAAATTGAGCAAGCAAAAAATTGTATTAATGTTTCACCACAAGCCATTCGTATCTACACTCTGTTTGGTAGAATATCTGGGTTGTTTAATCTGATTCTGTCCATCTTTGAGTCAGTCCATAGACCTTATTAACCTCGATACATTAGCCCAAGAACTGGCAACTATCCAGCAAACAGGTTCTAAACGAATCGCCTTGTTAGGTTCTCGCCACGTTCCGATTACGCATCAGAGCCTCATTGAGATGATGACCTATGCCCTGGTTTTATCAGGGAATCGCATCATCACATCTGGTGCTACAGGTACCAACTCAGCTGCCATCCGGGGAGCAATGCGGGCTGATGCCAATTTATTAACGGTGATTCTACCCCAAAGCTTGGAACGCCAGCCCAATGAATCACGCCAGCAATTAGAACAGGTAATGCATCTGGTTGAAAATCCCAGTAACGATCATCTGTCTCTTGGTGAAGCTAGTTACCTGTGTAACAAGGAAATTGTTTCTCGTTGCCAACAATTAATTTGTTTTGCTTTTCACGACAGTCGCACTTTGTTGCAAACTTGTGGTGAAGCAGAAGAACAAAGAAAAGTGGTGACACTGTTCTACTTTGATTAGTCATTAGTTATTTGTCCTTTGTCGTTGGTATGTGTATTTTTGACCACTGACCAATGACTATTTTTTTGTACTCGATCGCAGCCGCTGCGGTGCTAATTTATCTGCCGTTTTTGGTGGTGGGTTATGGTCGTATGCGTGTGGGATACGATCAATCTGCTCCCCGCGCCATGTTTGATAAACTACCACCCTACGCGCAAAGAGCTACCTGGGCACATCAAAATTCTTTTGAAGGATTTATGATTTTTGCTGCGGCAGCTTTAATGGCATACGTAACGGGTGTGAATTCTCCTATCGCAGTAGTCGCAGCGATCGCTTTTGTTGTGGCTCGGTTGCTATACTCAATTTTTTATATTTTGAATATACCCCTTTTGCGATCGCTCATGTTTGCTGTTGGCTCCCTCAGTTGGGGTACTCTTATGTACCTGAGCATCATTCAAGTTAATAGCTAATTGAGGGTAGAGAGTTGAAAATTAGGAGTTAGGGATTAGGAATTTTAACTCCTAACTCCTAACTCCTAACTCCTAACTTTTAGCCATTCCCAATTCCCATTCCCAATTCCCAATCTAAAATGTTGTATGGCTTCTACCTATTCCTTTGATATTGTCAGCGATTTTGACAGACAAGAATTGGTCAACGCCGTGGATCAAGTTGTCCGAGATGTTAAAAGCCGTTACGATCTTAAAGACTCTCAAACTACTGTCGAATTAAACGAAGACAACATTACCATCAGCACCGACAGCGAGTTTACCTTAGAGTCTATACACACCATCCTGCGAGAAAAAGCCGCCAAACGCAGTCTCTCTCAAAAAATCTTTGATTTTGGCAAAGTTGAATCAGCCAGCGGAAACCGCGTCCGTCAAGAAATCAAACTCAAAAAAGGCATTAGCCAAGAAATTGCCAAGCAAATTTCTAAGTTGATTCGTGACGAATTCAAAAAGGTACAAGCCTCAATTCAAGGTGACGCTGTACGGGTTAGCGCTAAAGATAAAGATGACTTGCAAACTGTGATTCAGCGGTTGAAGCAAGAAGACTACCCGGTGGCTCTGCAATTTACAAACTATCGGTAAATGGAGGAGCGTTGGTTGGAGTGTGGATAGTGGATGGTGGATAGTAGAGACGCTCCGGTTCCGGAGCGTCTCTACTATGTTGGTGGATAGGAGTATTTTTTGACAACCAACAACCAACAACCAACAACAACCTTATTGAATCTTTTAAAGAACTTTGTGGGTGTGGGAATGTTGTTTAACGTTATCTTCCTTGTTAACAACTCGTTTGGCATTTAGTACCCGCTTGCGCTCAGTGGAATACTTAAAGTTTGTATAACTTGTACCCAGAGGAATCAGGGATTTTGCGATTTCTCGACGCTTGTAAGTGCGAGCAGCTGCAAACGCTCTGGGCACAAATTCCTCGCCAAATTGAGCGTTGGCAGGAAAGCCATCTGGTAAAGAAAGCATATCTCCGTCCAACACAGATCCCAAAGTTGTCCCACAAGCCAACTTATAAGAGGTGGGAATACCTTTAAAAATCGCTTCTAAAGCCGCAGAGGGAATAGGTTCTATAACTTCGACTTCATGAACTTCTCCATCTTCTTTGATGAAGCACGTAGCCAAGCCGATAACGATGTAATCATCAGCGGCTAAATCGGGAGCGTTGGCGTAGGAAATTGCGGTTGTCATAAAAAAATCTTTGCTCTTAATTTAAAAGTCAGATTCAGAAATTGGGTTCTGGAAAAAAAATTCTGACAATTCTTGCAGAAATTTCTTCATTGATGTAAATGATCGCAAATTTTCTGGGAATAATAAATCGTTCAGATTTTTAGGTTCGCCTAAAACCGTTGAAAAAGAAGAGTTCCTCCCGTTCGATTGGGAGTTTTCACATGGACTAGTACCCCCAAGTCCCAAACGAAGGGCTTGTTGGCATTCTACCAAGTTGTCGCTCTGACTTGTTGACTAGTTTGTTGGATTGATAAAAAACTGTTTCTGGAATTGGACTTGGGGATGACGTATCTATTACCAGGTTGAAGCATCAATTATTGGTATAGGGCGAACACTCCCACTTGTACTTGATACTTGTACCCAAGTACTCATAGACACCTTAACAAGTGACACAGGGACGAAACCACTCTTCACAAGAAAATTATAAGTTGATCTTACAGAGCAAGAGGCTCAGGCAGGAAAATATGAATACAAACCCATTTTTAGCATCTGAGAGTGAGCAAAGTTACTTAAAAAAAGCTGTTTTAAAAAATACAGCTAAGGCTCAACAGCATCAGGCTAACAGTAGCGCTTATTCTGCTAATAAAGACAGTTACTTACGCTCTTGTGCTTTGAGATTAGCCCAAATCGGAGATTACACCGAAGCGATCGCCCTTTTAAGTCAACTAATCAACCGTCATCCCCACAATGCCGTTGACTACAATAACCGGGGGCTGATTTATTTTCAAAGTGGTGAAAGACAAAAAGCCTTCTGGGACTACAACAAAGCATTACAACTCAACCCCAAGTTAGCCAGCGCTTATAACAATCGCGCAAATTACTACGCTGCTTGTGGAGAATTAACATCAGCGATCGCCGACTACGATCGGGCGATTGATTTGCACCCCAGCCATATCCGGGCACAGATTAACCGAGGTATTACCTTACGTGACTTGGGGCAATACGAAGAAGCAATTGACAGTTTTGAGGTAGCATTGCTTTTTGGTCAACTCGAAGACCATATTTTAGCTGAACGAGGCAGAACTTATCATCTGTGGGGCGATTGGAATTGTGCGATCGCTGATTATCGCCGTGCTTTGAATCAACTACCACACCTTCGCACTCCTAAGGATGAACCTAGCTGGCGTTTGCGTTTACAAGTCGAAAATTGGTTGGGTGAGTTGCTGTGTTCTTAAATTCGTAGTAGGCGTTTTAACGCCTATTTTAAGCACGAAGAGTGCTTACTACAAATTACTTCCCTGCAAACGGGGTATATTTGCCTCCCAACCCCTCAACAATCGATTGTGTAAATTATAGCGATTTGCGCTAAACTTTCACCCTCTCTTGCGCGGTTTTTTATCTCTTGGTTCAACGATATATGTTTAATTTTGCAAGCCCTACTTAGCAGATGAATCTCTGATTCACAATAGAGACGTACCCTTGTCAAAATTCAATGCAAACCTCCCAAACAAATATAGTTGCCGGTTTTCACGCTCTCTCCGATCCACTGCGGTTGAGGGTTTTGGAACTATTGCAAACACAAGAGCTATGTGTCTGCGATTTGTGCGAAGTGTTGAATGTGACACAATCCAAGCTTTCCTTTCACCTGAAAACCCTGAAAGAAGCAGGTTTGGTTAACTCTCGCCAAGAAGGACGTTGGATTTATTACAGTCTCAACTTATCTCAATTCGCTGTTCTACAACAGTATTTAGCAGAGTATAGCTGCTTGAATCAGATATTATCGGCGCGTTCGTGTGACTCGGCTTGTTAATCAATCAAGTTTTTTTGATATATTTTGGTAAATGTATTATTATCTAATTAATTCATCAATTTTCTTTGATATTAGGTGAAGATAATTACATCAGCCAAAATGAAATCATTCATCAGGGAAGTTTCTCAATGTAAGCGAGAAGCTTTGGCAGAAGGAATTGGTACTTTTATTTTAGTGTTTGCGGGTACTGGCGCGGTGATGGTGAATGACATCAGCGGTGGTGCTGTAACCCATTTAGGAATTAGCTTTGTGTTTGGTGGGGTTGTGGCGGCTTTGATTTATTCTATAGGACATCTGAGCGGCGCACATTTCAATCCGGCGGTGACATTGGCGTTTTGGACGAGCGGTTTTTTCCCGAAACGGCGGGTATTAATTTATATTATGGCGCAGTTATTGGGGGCAATTTGTGCATCAAGTTTGCTGCTAATTAGTTTGGGAAAAGTTGCTAATTTGGGGGCAACTTTACCACTAAAAGGTAACTGGTTGCAATCTTTGGTGCTGGAAACGGTTTTGACGTTCATTTTGATGTTTGTGATTTTGGGTTCGGGACTGGATCGACGCGCACATATCAATTTTGCGGGTTTGGCGATCGCTTTAACTGTGGGGGTAGAAGCTGCTTTTATGGGACCAATTACGGGTGCAAGTATGAATCCTGCGCGATCGCTTGGTCCTGCGTTGGTGGGGGGAATTTGGCAATATCACTGGGTATATTGGGTTGCACCGATTTTGGGAGCGCAGTTAGCGGTGGTGGTGTATGCGGTGCTTTCGGATGGGTTTCGGGATGTTAAATAAACATTGACATAAAAATTAACTATGCGTTACCCAAAACCCTTTGTAGAGACGCGATTCCCAAGCGTCTTCGGGTGATTTATATGTTAAATGATACGAACCGCAGAGCACGCAGAGAACGCAGAGAGAGGAAGAGGAGTTAGTTTGGAATGATAATGTTTGAGCATAAGCCGAGAATTTTGTTTTTGTATGGCTCTTTAAGGGAGCGTTCTTATAGCCGTTTGTTAGCGGAGGAAGCGGGGAGAATTATTGAGGGATTTGGTGCGGAGGTGAAATTTTTTGACTCTCGTGAGTTACCAATTCACAATAGTGTGCCAGAAACTCATTATAAGGTGCAGGAGTTACGCGAGTTGAGTTTGTGGTCTGAGGGTCAAGTTTGGTCATCTCCAGAGATGCACGGTAATATTACTGGGATTTTGAAAAATCAAATTGACTGGATTCCTCTCAGTATAGGTGCAGTCAGACCGACTCAGGGGAGAACTTTGGCAGTGATGCAGGTAAGCGGTGGTTCTCAGTCTTTCAATGCGGTAAATACAATGCGGATTTTGGGACGTTGGATGCGGATGTTTACGATTCCCAATCAATCTTCGGTTGCGAAGGCTTATCAAGAGTTTAACGATGATGGCACGATGAAGGATTCACCTTACCGCGATCGCGTTGTTGATGTGATGGAAGAACTCTACAAATTCACGTTGCTTTTACGCGACCAGGTTGATTATCTCACAGACCGCTACAGCGAACGTAAGGAAAAAGCCGCTAAGGAGATAATCGCGTCGAGTGCGCTAAAAGCTGATAAAACTTTAACCAGTCAATCTACCAATAAGTAAAAATATCATGAAACGAGTAATGTTTGTTTGCAAGAAAAATTCTAGGCGATCGCAAATGGCTGAGGGATTTGCACGCACATTAGGAGAAGGCAAGGTTTCTGTTAATAGTTCCGGATTGGAAGCGAGTCATGTAGATCCGAAAACGATTGATATCATGTCTGAAATTGGCATTGATATCAGCAATCAAACTTCTAAGGCTTTAAGCGATTTTAATCCGGAAGATTTTGATGCAGTGATTTCTTTGTGTGGTTGTGGTGTGAATTTACCCGAAGCGTGGGTATTAAGAGAAGTTTTTGCAGATTGGCAATTAGACGATCCAGAAGGACAGCCAATTGAAACTTTTCGCCGCGTTCGTGATGAAGTGAAAGAACGAGTAGTAAAGTTGATAGAATCACTAAGTTAACTAGTTTATAATACCAAATCCGTTTTCTTGTTTAGCCCACGCAGGTAAGCTCTGTTTGTATAGGGCTTTAATTTTTTTTTTAAACGCAAAGGTACGCTAAGGTAAACGCACTCGTTTCGCAGAGTCTTTCTTGAGATTTTCGCTACGAATTTATGCAAAGCTGTACTTAATGCACTGAAGAAGCACCAAAACGATAACCTTTACCGTAGACGGTGTGAATTAATTGCGTTTCACTATCGACTTCAATCTTACGACGCAACAAGCGAATTAATGCTGCTATCACATTGCTGCTGGGTTGTTCATTATCTGACCACAATTGCTGCATAATTTGAGCGTGAGTCAGCAACTGTCCGCTATTTTCCATGAAGTATTGTAACAGTTGACTTTCTTTTTCTGATAACTCTATTATCCGTCCTGTGCGAAAGGCTACTTGGTTTTCGCTATCAAGTTCTAAATCGGCTACAGTCAGCTTGACTGTGGTAGTTTGGGCTTCCGCACCGGAACGACGCAACAAAGCCCGTACTCGCGCTAATAACTCCCGCAATTCAAACGGTTTAACTAAATAATCGTCCGCACCAGCATCTAAACCTTCTACTCTATCATCTAAAGTATCTTTGGCGGTGAGAAACAGCACGGGTGTGACTTTACCACTACGTCGCAATTGCTGACAAATTTCTAACCCGGTTTTTCCCGGCAGCATCCAATCTAAAATTAGTAAGTCATAATTGCCAGATAAAGCAAGTTGGCTACCATTTGTCCCATCATAAGCCGCATCGACGTTGTAACCCTCGCGAGTTAACACGCGACTTAAGGGGTCAGTTAGTTCAACTTCATCGTCAACTAAAAGAATTCGCACGTTAAAAGTTATGAGTTATATCATGTCCGTTTAATTAACACTAATAAAAGCATCGCAACCGTTGTAAAGACGTTCCGGACCGAACGTCTCTACAGTATGTGTGATTAGCCGAACATGATATTATTAGTAAGCTATAAATTTAACATCTACCTACTTATGATTACTGTTGCTTTGCCAAAAGGGGAACTACTTAAAAATAGCATCCATTTGTTACAATCTGTGGGATTAGATTTTAGCGCTTTTTTGGATTCCGGAACTCGCCAACTTCAAATTCCTGACACTAGCGGCAAAGCAAAAGCTCTGCTGGTAAGGGCGCAAGATGTGCCTGTTTATGTAGAATATGGTCAGGCACAATTGGGTATTGTCGGTTACGATGTACTGCAAGAAAAAAAGCCGCAAGTTGCTCACTTGGTTGATTTGCAGTTTGGCTATTGTCGCATGTCTGTGGCGGTGAAAGCATCGAGTTCTTACCGTTCGGCGTTGGAATTACCTGCTGATGGTAGAGTGGCATCAAAGTATGTGAATTGCGCTCGTGAATATTTCCACAGTTTAGATTTACCTGTAGAAATTGTGCCGTTGTATGGTTCAGTGGAATTAGGACCGATTACGGGTATGTCAGAGGCGATCGTTGATTTGGTTTCTTCTGGGCGGACGTTGCGCGAAAATGGTTTAATTGAAATTGCGATATTGTATGAAAGCACCGCACGGTTAATTGCCCATCCCCTAAGTTATCGTCTGAATACAGGTAATTTGCACAACTTAGTTGAGGATATGAGAAGGCAAATCCTTTCTACTGTCTAGATTTGGGTAAAATTCATGTGTGTGTGGAATGCAGCCGATTACCACCAAAATTCTGGCGTTGCATATTTCTGGGATGATGAATGCAATATACGTCAAAAATTTAACATATTGTAGAGACGTTTCGGCGAAACGTCTCTACGATTCATCCCACGGTTATGCAATGCCCCAAAATTCTATTTTCTCCCACACCCTTTAAGGGTGTTTCACACTCATCAGTCGAACAATTTCAATCTCTGGCATCATGTGGGAGTATGAATATTAACGTTAGATTAGAAAAGCTTGCTTTTCTGATTGTAAAAATTTATATAATGCTCTTACTATGAGCACTACCAAACCTTTCAAAAAATCCTATACAGGGAACCGTCGTCGTGAAAATGACTGGCGGTTATTTTTGCGTTTAGTACCCTATGCGCGGCGTCGTGGACGACTGCTAGCGCTTTCGATGTTGTTACTCGTGCCGATCGCACTCGCCGGTGCGATGCAACCTTTTCTAATTGGACAAGCCATATCCCTAATTCGCTCGGAACCAAGCACTTTTGAGTTTCTGAAAAATCGCCCTCTAATGCAAGGGCTAAGTATCGTTGAAGGATTGTTGCTCTTAACGGTGAGCATCAACCTGATATTTACAGGTTTTCAGGGTTATCTGGTGCAAAAGCTCGGACAAGAAATTACCGCCGAAATTCGCCGGGATTTATTTGCTCATGTTACATCTTTAGCGGTACGTTTTTTTGACCGGACACCTGTTGGTAAACTAATTACCAGGCTCACCAGCGATGTGGAAGTGTTAGGCGATGTTTTTTCCACTGGAGCGATCGGCATTGTCTCAGATATGTTTTCGATGCTGGTGATTCTCGGTTTTATGTTTTCTATCGAGTGGGAACTCGCTTTGTTATTGCTGTTGATGCTGGTGCCAATCACCTGGTTAATTATTTTCTTTCAGCAACAGTTTCGCAAAGCTAATTACAAAGTGCGGGAAGAACTTTCTGTTCTTAATTCCCAACTGCAAGAAAATATTACGGGGATTAATGTTGTACAGTTGTTCCGGCGAGAAAAATTTAATGCCCAATTGTTTCGCAATACAAACAACGATTACGTCAAGGAAGTTGATCAAACCATCTTTTTTGATTCGGCAGTTTCCGCGACATTGGAATGGATTTCTTTAATAGCGATCGCCAGTGTTTTATGTGTCGGCGGTTTGTTGTTATTAAATAAGCAATTGACATTTGGCACATTATCTGCATTTATATTCTATGCCCAGCGATTGTTCGATCCATTGCGGCAATTTGCGGAAAAATTCACAACAATTCAAGCTGGTTTTACTGCGATTGAGCGGGTTAGCGATATTTTAGATGAACCGATAGAAATACGCGACTTCCCTAATCCGCGATACTCCTTTTTAGATTCAGAATTCGGCTATATCGACGATATCGTAGAGAACTTAAATCCTCAAACAGCAAATGGTAAGTCTGCAAGAGGAGAAATCCGTTTTGAACATGTTTGGTTTGCCTACAAAGACGATGAATATGTCATCAAAGACTTAGACTTTACCATTCATCCAGGTGAGAAAATAGCATTAGTTGGTCCCACCGGTGCGGGTAAAAGTTCGATTATCCGTCTTTTATGTCGTCTCTACGAACCCAGCAAAGGACGCATTTTAATAGATGGTGTAGATATTCGTGAAGTAACCCAAGCAGAACTGCGACGGTACATGGCAGTAATTTTGCAAGAAGGCTTTTTGTTTGCAGGTGATGTTAAAAGCAACATCACTTTAGGAGACAGCTACAGCTTTGAGCAAATTCAACAAGCAGCACAAAAAACAAACATTGACGAATTTATAGAAAATCTCCCCCAAGGTTACGATACCCAACTTAGAGAGAGAGGGACAAATCTTTCTAGCGGACAAAAGCAACTTTTAGCTTTTGCACGAGCTGCAATTCGCAATCCGCAAATTTTGGTACTAGATGAAGCAACCGCTAGTTTAGATGTAGGCACAGAAGCTTTAGTTCAACAAGCATTAAATCAGCTTTTAGTTGAACGTACTGCGATAATTATTGCTCACCGCTTATCTACCATTCGCAATGTAGATCGAATTTTTGTCTTGAAGCGAGGAGAATTAATCGAACAGGGAAGCCATGAAGAATTGCTGCAACAACAAGGACTTTATGCCACTTTGCACAACTTACAAATGTTAGGAACTACTTAATTGCGTTTTCCACGCTCAAAATTTTCCTATTCGTAGTAAGCGCTTCAGCGCTTACTACGTTAAATGCAAAAATTTTCATATTAATCAGGCAAACTAATACTTGAATTTACAAGTTAGCAAAATTTGTGGTAGATGAAAACCCTTGGCTTATCTGCACATTACACCAAGCATGAAAAATGATTGCGACAGATGGAGTGCCGAAAGGGTTTACCAGTAATTCTTTCACAATCCAAAATCCCAAATCGAAAATCCAAAATCGTATTACCTGCTTGGCAAGGCACAAAAAGCTGGAACCTTGCGAGCAACAAGATTAAGACTAGTTACAGCATATTTGGCAAACACTGACTCTTTCGTAGCATTGCAAGAACCCTTCAATTCTTTAGTTTTGCTTTCGTCTTTGACAAGTCTACCTTGATAAGTGTAGAGAGAACCAGAGGGTTTTTCAAAAGTTATCTCTGCTTCAATTGTACAATTATCTAAGCTTTGCTTAATAATTTTACCTGCCACTTTGCAGTCAAACCAATCCCATCCGTAGCGAAGAATTAGTTCTCTTTCCATAACTTGCATCGCAGATGGCAAAATTCCCCAACCTCGATAGACTTTATTCAAGCAATTAATATCACCACTGCGCGTCAAAATCGACTTGAATGACTCTTGATCTAGCGCACCGTAGTATCTTCCTTCTGGTAAGTCTATAGCTGTTGGTGCAAATCTATGTCCACCAAAGTGGCTTGATTTCCAAATCCGCACCTCATCCAAACCCAAATCAGCAATAGTAGCGTCTGCATGATAGTAAAACGGATTGCCATATCTAGCACAACACATATCATGGCTACCGTGCGTACACACTAAAATATCTCTGGTTGCACTTGTTTTTACTTCATATTTGGGAGTGCTACCCGATAACCATTTTCTGATAGTAGGTGCTGCTTGCTCAATATTTGGCAGTTTAAACTCTTGTTTGCGATATCCATTGCCAAGCCCCTCTTGTTGATGATAAATCAACAGTGTGGTGTGGTCTATTTTGTGTGATTCATTATTAGCAATCAAGAGAAATCTTATCGGCTGTTTTGTGCGTTTCACCTCTTCTACTAAAACTTTCAGACTATTTGGCACCCATCTGGAATTCAAGGCTTCGGAATGCCAAGGTGGAGGACACTCTATTAAAACATAAGTTTGGTAGTTGGTGGCGCTACCAATAACATCCTCTCCTACTTCTTTTGAATGGTCGGAACAAAATAAATGAGTCATCTACCTGTACTGAGTTGTGTATTTTATAGACAAAAGTTATCTAAATAAAATTGTGATTTTCCTGAGAATATTTCCTTATTAACAATATTTGTTACTGCTCATCAAAAGGAAACTGCTGCCTTTGATACCAAGCAAGACAATGAAGAAAAGATATATATTCCCCACCTCAAACCTGGTAGCAACTTTATAACATCATTTCTAGTAAATGTCTCTTTTTTGAAGATATTTTCTCCAAAAGAGCTAGGCATACATTTAATAGATACTTTCTCAACTGCAATGTTTATTTTGTACACAATGCTATCTGGCAGTTCCGGAATTTTTAATGGCAGAAGCTTGGAGTTTACAAACTTTGTTACACTGCCGAAGCCAAATATATTGAACTTACCCTGATAATCTAGACAGTATCTAGCTTTCAGCTTGCTTAAGCTATGGAGACAGTTGTGATAATTATCACAAACAATTCTAAAAACAACGCTTTTATTTAAATTTTCTCTTAGTATATGAATATAATTTACTACAACATTTGTCTCTACACCTAAAGGTATATTCTTATGCCATTTTGATAAAATAAACTCATTAATTAGTTTTGCTAAAAAGTCAATACCAATTTGCCAAGATATTTGTAAAGTTAAATGCACGCTTAGTTGATTAAGAGCGATCGCGTAATCCCAATCAGCTTTTTTACACCACTGAATGAAATTACTATTTATACTTTCTGAGCCAACTCTTTTATCTAATCCCCACCGCTGTTGTCGGTACTTTAACTGATATAAATTGAAAAGATTTGTAAACTCTTTGAAAAAAAATACTGCTTTTCTTGTTCCGGATTTTTTTAACAATTCTTCAAGACTATATTTTTTCAGCATATTGCTAAATATTCTCAATAAAACTAGAAAAAAATAGATCGGCGTTGCTCCCGTTGACATCTCACCCGCTACACTAACCCACCACAGATGTGGACAGCCTTTGAAATCGTCCAGACGCTCCGCGAACAATCAAAAAACTCATGGGAACCTGTGGATCTAGTAAACAAGGCTGTCCCCCTCAAAGCGATCGCTTATACCCTCCCCGACATGACACCAAAAGTTTCACGTGGGGATCTGCTTTGACTGTAACTGAAGTCAATAACAAAAGCAACTATTTGATAAATGTTCTGATTTTTGCTTGGCTTGGAAATCGCCAAAAGCCTCTCAAATCAAGGTTATGTGCTTTTTGATAGCATAAAATAGTTACAATAGTAACCATCAGTCCTATCTATTCAATAGAGAAATTTTATCAAAAAGAACATGTTGTTTACAGCGCTAAATGCGCTTCGTGCGGAACTTGGGAAAGATTATACTTCTGTATCTCTTACCCACTCCCCAGTCCCCTAGTATGATGGAGAAAATAGACGCGATTTGTAGCTATGGCTGTTGCCTCTTTCTGCTTTCATGCAGAATTGAATGATTTTTTACCACGGTATAAAAGACAAGTAATAATACCCCATTCTTTTGGTGAAAGAGCCTCAATAAAAGACATGATTGAGGCTTTGGGTGTGCCTCATACTGAAGTTGATTGTATGGAAGTTAACGCAAATTTTGTTAATTTTTCTTACATTGTTCAGGATAAAGACATTATTAATGTCTATCCAATTTCGGCTACACTTGATATTACACCAAGCGTCTCTGTTCGACCGAAACCGCTAAGTGTCATCCGCTTCGTTTTAGATATTCATTTAGGTAAGTTAGCGACATCTTTACGGCTGTTAGGTTTTGACACTTTATATCGCAATGACTATGACGATCAAGAATTAGCCAACATTTCCTTTCTCCAATCACGCATTCTCTTGACTCGTGATAAGGGTTTATTAATGCGGAGTCTGGTGACACACGGATATTATGTCAGAAACACTAATCCTCAACAGCAAATTGTGGAAGTATTACAACGCTTCGATTTATTTAAAGTAGTATCGCCTTTTCAAAGATGTTTGCGCTGCAATGGATTGTTAAGACCTGTAGCGAAGGAATCTGTAATTGATGAATTACCAGAAACTGTAAAAACGCAAAATAATGAGTTCCATCGCTGCGAAGATTGCGCTCAAATTTATTGGCAAGGAACTCATTATGAGCGATTGCAACAGTTTATTGAGCAAGTGCTGGACTCAAAGACAGCTGATTGAATAACTGTATATTACTGATTTTGAGATGGTATGATACCTCCTCCCGGAATATATGCGGTTTTGATTTGATTATCTCCAACATTTTCTGAGTTTTCCTGGTCATGAATTAAATCATCGGGGTTTGAGTCTTTCTCGGCTTCAATTGGATCTGCCTCTTTATCTACATTAAGAGAGCGAGGAGGTTCTTTGGCACTAGATACATCGAAGAATGGTTTTGGTTTGTCAGAAGTCATAAGTTGCTAAAAAACGCTATTTATTTTAGTGTTTGTCATATCTAGATAACAAACATCTTTCTTGAGAATGATGGTGTGGGAGGAGCGTAAAGACTGTGACATTAATTTTAGCGCTTGATTTTGGTGGAACTAAGCTGGCAGCAGCGATCGCACATGTGGGTTCTCGGCAATGGTTGCGTTATGAACGTCGCTTTTCACCAACGAATGCGAATGCTAGCAGTGACTTAGAAATTATGCGATCGCTTATCCATTCGCTTTTACAATCAGCAAAACCAGCTGCTATTGGTGTCAGCTTTGGGGGACCGGTTGACGCAACTACAGGAACGGTGCGACTATCTCATCATGTATCTGGATGGGAAAATATTGCTCTAAAGCACTTGCTAGAAGCAGAGTTTGGCGTTTTTGTTAGTGTAGACAATGATGCGAATGTTGCGGCTTTGGGGGAACATCGTTTTGGTGCTGGACAGGGGTATGAAAGTTTGTTTTATATCACTGTCAGTACTGGTGTGGGTGGGGGTTGGATACTTAACAATCAGCCTTGGCGGGGTGCTGGGGGTATGGCTGGTGAAATTGGACACATGGTTGTAGATCCGGCTGGACCGATGTGTTTG
>CASBQC010000320.1 GCA_949127805.1 Nostocales cyanobacterium PMM_0081 | reverse complement strand
CCATTGACTATTGACCATTGACTATTGACCATTAACTAATTGCGGTTGTCCCCAAAGGATGCGCTCTTGTTTGTAAATGGCAAGTCCTGGTTTGGCTCCTTTGGGTTTGTAAACGTGCTTTGGCTCAGTATACACTACAGGTGCTTGCTCAGTTTGACGAGCGCGACTATAATATATAGCAAGATTGGCTGTATATTGCAAATCAGCTTCTTCTGGTACAGCACCGGGTTCTAAACGCAGTAAGACATGGCTGCCGGGAATTTCTTGAGCATGAAACCACAAATCATAATCGCCGGCGACACGAAAGGTTAGATAATCATTTTGGCGATTATTGCGACCAATTAAGATTTCAAAACCGCTGGGAGTGCGGTAACGACGAAAGTTAGTGTTAGCAGTTTCATTAGAAGTGCGGTTGCGGTATTCTGGATCTTCTAGATACTTTTGCCCAATCAGTTCTTCGCGGATTTCGTCTAGAGCTTCTAAATCTTCTGCCGTTTGATACTTGTCTATTTGCGCGATCGCATCTTCTACTTGTTCTAAATATCCAATTTCACCATTGACTTCTGCTAGCAACGGTTCTACAGCATTTTTGACACGTTTGAGTTTTTGATGCTGTTTGTAAAGGCTTTGGGCATTTTGCACTGCATTTTTATCGGGTTGAAGTGCGATCGCTACAGGTTTACCACTATCAAAGTCTGCCAGGATAATTTCCTTCATCCCTGGTTCCCATTCTTGCAGATACGCCATTAACAAATCAGCTTTTTGCCGATATTCATCAGCTTGTTCTGATTGTTGCAAGCGTTTTTTAAATGTATCAGCCTTCAGCCGTAATTTTGCCAAAATATTATTTAGCTTCTGAGTCAACTGATGGCGCAGTTGAGAAAATACCTGTTGATTGATTTCGTCTGTATAATAGCGGTAAACTAATTCTTGGATATCTTTGACTGGTGCAATTCCACCCCAACCCATAACAGTGTATCCATTCTTTGTCCAAGCTGGGTGAAACTGTTGCGTTTCTAAAGCTTGCAACCATTCTTGCCAGCGTTGAAATAATCTTTGCCAATCGTCGGGTTGAAAGGTATCGGTTGCGGCTTCTGGATCTAAAGAAGCTACCTGTAACATAGTATCTAACAGTGCTGCACTTAAACCGCTATAACTTTTGAGTAACTGACGCTTGATAGCTCCTGGTACTAAACTTACCCGTTCTTGCCAGCGTTCTTGAGATTCGCTCAAACTGGGTGTAGTGTTAGTAAGTTTGGGTGGAGTTTCGTAAGATTGTCCGGTTTGGATTGGACGGACAGTAGATTGTTGCTGACTAACTTGATGTGCCGCGGTGATAATTTCATTTTTGGCATCTGTGAGGATGACGTTGCTGTATTTGCCCATAATTTCCGCGTACAGGTGATATAAAGCGGTTTCACCTGGACGACGAGCAAATTGTAAATTAATCACCCGTTCCCAAGGTGCGATCGCTTCAATTGCTACCAGCGCTAAACCACCCAATTGATGTACTAATTGTTGGCTAAATGTAAATGTATCAGGTTTTCTGGGTGGTGGATCGCCAATACAAATATGAGCAGCTTGAGGATGCCAAGAAATCTCTAGCCAACCCCGATGTTTTAGGGTGCGTAAAGCCACAGCAATAGTATAGCGATCGCGCTGATGAACTTGCTCTAAACGTGATGGTAGCCAGTTAGCGCGGATTTCGCTACAAGCAGCCGTGAGAGTGGTAAAGTCAACTGGTTGCAAAGCGATTAATTATTGACATTCAAATGGTGGCGATCGCTATGCTTCTATTTTCATTTATAGTCAAAGCATAGCAGACCTCAACTATCATAGCGGTTACTTCGTTCGCAGCAAAAACAAGAAGTTATCGAATGGCTGAAAACGAAAGCACATTGAAACTTAAGTGAATTAGAATATCATTACTTTTACGCTGGATTGTGCCGCTGCTCCAAATGCTCACGAAGTATTATGTCAACTTCTGGGTCATCTAAACTTTTTGGTGGTGGATACACCTTAGCGTCAGGGTTTTTAAATCTTTCAACGTAAATTGAAAACGCTTCGTCATCTTCCCTATGCTCAAGGATATATTGACGGAATTGGGAGCGTGTCATTGCTGCGAAGTCGGGTTTGCTCATAAATATCTCCAATAGCCGGTTTTGTAAATGACGATTTCTGTCTCTTCCCCTGCCAAAATGAATACCTCTTCTGTACGTTCGTCAATTCTTACCAAGTATATCGGTACATACATTCTAGTTAATCTGCAACTGAGAATGAAGCAGATTTTGATTTGTTTTTGCGTTGGCATGTCCTAAAAGCACCCCTCACCGATTCTTTAATCAAAACATTTTATGGATATAAGTGAAATATTTATAAAATTGACCTTTGACTCTTGAAGATCGATATACAGCGTTTTTTAGGTTTAGGAGGTACAGCAAAAAACAATTAACCGCAGATAGAAGAGGATGGACGCAGATGGACGCAGATAAATTTGTACCTAAGCAGACTAGGAAACGCTATATACAGCGTTTTTCTTTCCTTAGGAGGTACACAGGTAGGGGCACAACACTGTTGTGCCCTTACAATAATCTGTACCTCACGCCTGTTGCAATCTGCTGTATGTGCCAGTTGCGCTCATTCTTAATTTAAATAACAGTCAAGTCGCTTCTGTTTCAGAGAAGCTGCCGCAACGCTGCAATTAAAAATTCAAAAAAGGCGATCGCCAACTTTTTTCAAGGGCGATCGCCTTACACTAAAATAGTTCACCTTGATTAACTTGCCATTGCAACCGACTTTTTGCGGGAAGGACGCTTGCGGTCTGATTTTTTCTTCAGTCCCACCGCTTGAGCTTGATCGCTATCTGAGCCATATTGCCCCCGCACGACTTCTTTCATCGCTAATACAGCATTATGAAATTCCCATTCTGCTAATCGGGCAGCATCAGCAGCAGCACGGTATAAAGCTAGTTTCTCGGTTTCGGTTTGTTGAGAAATTAACATCGCCTGATAAAGTTCCTGTAAGTTGGCAGTAGAGGCATTAGCACGAGTTGTGTTGTAGGTGCTGACGGTTTGCAAACCGTGGAATGAGTCAATATCTTGACTAATGGTTTGAGGGCGCAAACGGCGTGTAGTATCTTGGATAGTCATAAATGTATACAGTGGTATAGTATACATTTAATGTACCCATTACAACTAAAAAACTATCAGTAAGATAAAGTTTTTAAATCGGGCAAGCTTTTGCAATGCATCGGCTTGCATTGTTAATGCATCGACCTGCATTGTTAATGCATCGACTTGCATTGTTAATGCATCAGCTTGCATTGTTAATGCATCGGCTTGCATTGTTAATGCATCGGCTTGCATTGTGAATGCATCGGCTTGCATTGTTAATGCATCGACTTGCATTCATAAAAGGACGCAAAGGGCGCAAAAAAAGAAACGAGAGGGAGCGTTAGCGAAGCTTACCGAAGGTATCGCCATTTTAAGTTACAATTTGTAGGCGATCGCTATTCGCCTGCTTGTTGTTTGAGTAAATTGACCAAACTATCGGATAACCACAAACCAGCGTCACGCAAAGCTTGAATTCCAGGAGATATGCTTGGGATTAGTCCACTGGAACTAAAACTTCTGTGAATAATTGTGGAATTAATTGTGCTTGTTGACTTTTTAAAAGAACAATCAAAGGTGAAGAGTTAATAATTACACAATTAATCGACATTTGCCAGTTCCTGGGCTAACTCTTGGGCAGTATATTGCATAAAATCTACTTGGTAGCGTGATAAGGCATTAATAAATTCAGCACGAGTTAGTCCAGCAATTTCTGCTGCTTTTGCTTGTGAAATGTCACCTAATTCATACCATTTAACTGCTGCTGCAATTCGCATTTCTTGAATAAATTCTTCAGGATTTTTACGAAGTGCTGAAAATACTGTTTCTGGTAAATGAATTGGTACTGTTCGCATAATTTTATCCTCAAATTTGGCGTTTGAAATTTGAAACCGCAAAGCGATGTCTACGACGGGCTACGCTTGCGCTCTATTTTTTACTGTACTTTGGATATGAGGGTAAGATCGCTGCTAAAATTTAAACTACAACTGTTGCGTGGTATCAATTTGGTGTGATTTTGCGAGAAGGGTGCGATCGCGTAGCGGTATGCTTCTTTTAAAAACCTGGCATAATTTCCCCGAACCGTCATAGTAGTAGGATGACCTACACCTAAAGTCTGCTCATAAATTGCCAAAGCTTGCTGAAACAGGGGTTCGGCTTCGCTGTAGCGTCCTGTAGAACGGTAAAGTTCTGCCAGATTGTTCAGGCTTTGGGCGACATCGGGATGGTTGTCTCCCAGTAAGCGTTTGTACAGTTCTAAAGCTTCCAGATACAGGGGTTCGGCTTCGCTGTAGCGTCCTGTCAAATAGTAGAGTCCTGCGAGATTGTTCATGCTTTGGGCGACATGGGGATGTTCTTCTCCCAGTAAGCGTTTTGTCAGTGACAAAGCTTGCTGATACAGGGTTTCAGCTTCGCTGTAGCGTCCTGTAGCACGGTAGAGTTCTGCGAGATTGTTCAGGCTAGTGGCGACATCGGGATGGTTGTCTCCCAGTAAGCGTTTCCACAGTTCTAAAGCTTGCAGATGCAGAGGTTCAGCTTCGCTATAGCGTCCTGTAGAATGGTAGAGTAATGCGAGATTGTTCATGCTTTGGGCGACATGGGGATGGTTGTCTCCCAGTGAGCGTTTTCTCAGTGACAAAGCTTGCTGATACAAAAGTTCAGCTTCGCTGTAGCGTCCTGTAGAACGGTAGAGTTCTGCGAGATTGTTCATGCTTTGGGCGACATCGGGATGATTGTCTCCCAGTAAGCGTTTTCTCAGTGACAAAGCTTGCTGATACAAAAGTTCAGCTTCGCTGTAGCGTCCTGTAGAACCGTAGAGTAT
Source organism: Nostocales cyanobacterium PMM_0081 (assembly GCA_949127805.1). Classification (GTDB taxonomy): domain Bacteria; phylum Cyanobacteriota; class Cyanobacteriia; order Cyanobacteriales; family Nostocaceae; genus Hassallia. Next base: position 3,723 of record CASBQC010000320.1, on the reverse strand, counting down.
TGCGAGATTGTTCAGGCTAGCGGCGACATAGGGATGTTCTAAACCAAGACGATTTTTAGTGACTTTTTCACACTGCTGCAACCAAGGTTCTGCTTGCTGATAAAGTCCTTGACCTTGATAAAACCAGCCTAAGCCTGTGAAAAGCCAAATTAAATCCCCATCGCTGAGATATTGGGATAGGTGGGTTGCAACTTCTGCAAGGTGGGGAATATGTGGAGTGAGGTTGAAAATATCTTCACGGTTAGGCTGTTGAGGAATTTGCTTTGCTACCTCTACCATCTGCGCTACAAAAGCAGTTTTCATTTCATCCGCTTCACTTGACTCATCCAACTTCATTTGGAAAAATTGCCGAATCAGTGGATGTAGACGATAAATTCCTTTACTTTGTCGTTGTATTAAATGCAGTTTTTGCAACTCAGCTATAGCTTTCTCCCAGATTTCTTGTTCTTCGTCATCTTCTATCGCCTCAACAGAAAACGGAATATCAGCCAAAGCAAACAAACTCAGGTAACAGCCAACACCTTGTGCATTTTCATCCAACTGTTCCCAACTCAATGCAAAAGCTTCACCCACACCGTATTCATAACGCATTAATGGGTTAGCCTTAGCGACTGCTTCGTGTTCCAGTCGCTTTTTCTCTAGCCGCTTCAGCAGTGTCTCCAGAGACAAATCCGGCATTGTATCCAGATATCGCCCCACTAACTCTAACGCCAAAGGCAAATATCCCAAGAATTTACAAATTTCTCTCGCAACCCTAGGTTCGCTTTTCAGTCGTTCTCTATCAACCAGCGATTTTAATAATTTCATTGCCGCCAATGGTTTGAGAACACCCAAAGGTAATTGCTGCAAAGTTGTACCAAACTCCTGGCGCGTTGTCAGCAATACTTTAAACCGGGGTGATTCTGGGGATAGATAAGGCTGAACCTGTTTTTTGTAGTCGGTGACATCATCAAACACCAGCAGCACTTCACCTTGTTGCCAATTCTGCCAGCAGTATCTCAGCCTATCTGCTAATTCCCAATCGTCCGGTGCAATGAGTTTAAATTTCAATTCGACAAATCTGAGAATCTGAATTCCCACATCTATTCCCTGTGCAGATAACCAGCAAACCCCACCTCGATAATTATCCAAGTGCTGTTTGGCGTATTGAGTAGCAAGTTCAGTTTTGCCTACTCCACCCATACCTGCCACAGCTACAATGGCAACTTGCCCAGATGTTTGTAATGAGGAGTGCAGGTTTTGTAGTTCTGCCTCACGTCCCACAAATTTTTCAAATGCAACAGCAGGGGGAATATTTTGATGAATTTCTTTAATTGTGGGGTGGGCATCTTGCCCGCCATTATATTTCGCTGTGAGATAAGCCCGTAACTTTTCTAGCTTACCCCGGCTTTCAGAATTGGCTAACTCAGGATAACTCTGGGCGAATTTGTCATAAACCTCAGTCATCCGCTTTTTGACAGCAGCAACACCGATGTTCAACTCGCTAGCAACTTTTGCCTCACTATTGCTTAATTTTTCAGTCTTCAACCGCTCTACAAAAGCTGCCTTTTCCTCCGAGGATAAGTCATGATTCGCGGCTTCTTGTTCTAGAAAATCACGCCATTCCATAGACAGCTTGTAAGATTTCTACTTAATTCTACTTAAGTTTCTACTTCTAGGGAATCTCCTCTTCTTCTGGCAGAAATACGATTTACATATGAAACATTTAGAAGAGGTTCAGCCGTGAAAACTGCGTTAATAACTCCAGTCAACTCCAATCAAACCACCCAAACTTCGCAATTAATTCCCGCCTCGCCAACATTAGTAGAGAATCCATCTACCTGGATGCGAGATGGATACAGCCCCACTGAAATTATTCTCGCGGTGGCAATTTTAACTTCATTGTCCATTGGGGGAATTGCCTCTGTGATTGTGGCGATTACGGGTTTAGTTAAAATTTTAGTGCCTGTGATGGTAAGCTCGACGAAGGAAAAAAATAAGTAGTCAACTTAGAGCGGCTACACAAACGAAGTCCGCCTGCGCGGACTAAGGGAAAATTGAAGGTTTGAAACCCACGCAGGTGGGTTTTGCCTGTGTAGATGCGGTTTCTAACCGCCGATTTAACTCAAGCGCGAGTATGAAGCAGCAGCGATTCGCTCTAATTATTGCTCTAAAACAACTTGGTAGAGAATTATGTTGGGCAACCAAAGGCGATCGCAATTGCGATTGCAGGCTAACAAGCGCGTTGTAGCAGACCGCAAGCCCCCGGTACAAAGTTAAAAGATATTTGCCTTCGTGGATCTTTAACCTTAGCGCGATGTCTACGACGGGCGTAGCTGCGGCATCTCTCATAAACTGCAACTTTTGAATACTACATAACACATCAATCAATGCGTTGGCGTAGCCCGCCGCAGGCATCGCCAAAAGACTCTTCGCAGCCGAAACAGCGATCGCAATCTCATTACGATGCGATCGCATTGTAATGAGATTGCACATCCGGTGGTGTACACAGCAGCACTCACTTAGATAAACAGTATCTTGAGCGGGGTTGTAAACTAAAAATAGTTGCAGCCAGTGAGAGAAAATATTTATATGATTTCTCACTCATGCTATAAGGATTACAGACAATGGAAGTTCTCAAAAGAGCCATCAAACCAGAAAGCTATATATCGTTTCTCCACATTTACCCAACTACTTGGGGGACTGCTGGTGATATCTGTTTAATCCGTGAATCTGTAGCTAATAATTCAACAGGATCGAAGTTCGTAGGTCACAAACTTAAACTAGCACTTCCAAAAGGGCTGGAGCGCGATCAGTTGTCAAACTCTCCCATAATAAAAGTTGCAGGTAATGTCGGTGACGGACATCCGAAAGATCACCCGTTTGAATGGGAGGTTTATGAAGGTTTAGATAGAGAAATAGCGATCGCAGCTCTCAAACCTTGGGGTTTTAAGTTAATTGAGTAAGAAGTTGAGTTTTAGCGAAGAGTGCCATAAAAAAATGCAGAAATCTACCATAAGATAGATTTCTGCGCTAATTTGATCACGACTCGTAGATTTGGTTTATAAAGTTTGTTTTTGGCGCCGAGTTTTCAGAGCTAAAGCGATCGCTCCCAAACTTAAACCCAAAGTTGCACTTGGTTCAGGAACGCTAGTACTATCAGTGGTTGTAACTGCTTTAATTTGATAAGCAAGCTTGGATTGCGTGGGTGCCGAACCAATCCATACAAAAGTTGATAACCCAGTCAGCGTGAAAGAATTTGATACACCACGGATTCGCAGATAGTCATATGTGTTTTCGGTAGCATTTGCTGTCTTTTCAGCAAAGGAAGAACCTGCGATCGCCACATTATTTAGCTTTTCGTGGAAATTACTCACCCGCTTTGAAATATTTACAATATATGATTGGGTAATGCTGTTGAGGACTAGGAACGAAAAATTATTGCTTAGTTCCCAGTTCCCCACTCACCATTATCTCTTACCCAAGAGGGTTATTTAGCAACCACAACTAATTCCATTGGTGTTGACTGCACTGCTTCTATTGGTGTTGACTGCACTAATTCCATTGGTGTTGATGGCATTATTTCTATGGGTGTTGACTGCACTGGCTGTTGTGACACCAACAGTTCGGTGTAAAGTTCACTTAGCTGAGTTGCGACACCATCCCAACTAAACTTGCTTTCAACGCGCTTTCTACCACCTTTTCCTAATTTTTGTGCCCATTCTGGATTCAGTAGAATTCGGT
>CASBQC010000319.1 GCA_949127805.1 Nostocales cyanobacterium PMM_0081 | reverse complement strand
GTTATTTTGTATCCTACAAAATATATTCATATATTGCTGGGGAGCTAAAAATGTCAAGATATTTGAAAGTACTAAGACTGTTTTGGAGTGCTGCCATAGCAGCGGAGATGGAGTATCGCATCAACTTTCTTTTAGCTACCCTCAGCAGCGTCGGGAATCTTGTAGGTAGTTTATTCGGATTATTCTTATTTTACCGTACCGGCTACACCTTTGGTGGGTGGTCGTGGTCAGCTGCTTTAATAGTCTTAGGGATTTTTACACTCCTCCAAGGCTTTTCCGCTACTTTTCTTGCCCCAAATTTAAATCGCATTGTCCGCCATGTGCAGGAAGGTACGCTAGACTTTGTATTATTAAAACCGATTCGCAGTCAATTTTGGCTTTCTATCCATACTCTATCACCTTGGGGGATGCCGGATATAATTTTTGGTTGCGTGATAATTGCTTTTGCCGGTTCAAAACTTAACTTGCGAATAAACGATTACTTAGTTAGTATCGTGCCGCTGTTTTTCGGCATGATAATTCTTTACAGCTTGTGGTTTATGCTGGGTGCGACTAGTATCTGGTTTGTCAAAATATACAACGTTACTGAAGTGCTGCGCGGTTTTTTGGAAGCTGGAAGATATCCGATGGTTGCATATCCGACTGCTTATCGCTTTTTCTTTACATTTGTAGTTCCGGTAGCTTTTTTAACGACGATTCCAGCGGAAGCAATGCTGGGTCGGGGTGAAATTACCTGGGTACTTGGTGCGGCAGGTTTGGCAGTGGGACTGTTTGCGTTTTCTACTTGGTTTTGGCGTTTTGCTTTGCGTTTTTATACTAGCGCTTCAAGTTAGGAAAAATTATCAGGCGATCGCGATCGCCCTACTCATATTGCACTCAATGTAAGTCAATATCTGCTCAATTTGGAAAGCCTCCTGAGTCAATTTAATTCATAATTGATAATTAATAATTCATAATTGCAATCAGTGGCAGCTCTTTGAACCCACCACTGTCTTGTTGACCACTAAATTAAAAATTTAGTGGAGAAGCTCTTTGAACCCATTTAATGCGCGAATTATGAATTATGAAGAGCGTAATTATTTGGTCATACCCTCCTTTTTCAATAAATAGATAGCATTTTTCAGACGCTCTATTCCATCCTCTTGCTTTCGTTGATATAGTAAAGCGAACCCTAACAATTCATCAAGGCTCCCTGACTGATTTTAACTATGAAGAAATAAAATTTTACGAATGATTGCAATATTAAAACCCTTATTTGTAGAGACGTTCCGGACCGAACGTCTCTACTAGGAATTAGGAATTTCAGCCTTTATATTCAGCAACGTCTTTAAACAAATCAAAAAAGCAAAAATCCCTCACAACACATCTGGATTTTCCCCTAACTCTCTTAATCTAGCTGCTAAACGTTCGGCTCGTGCAACTGCTTCCTCCTCTCGTGCAACTGCTTCCTCCTTTCGTGCAACTGCTGCCTCCTCTCGTGCAATTGCTGCCTCCTCTGGTAACAAAACCAAATTCCCCGCCACATCGTAAAACCGCAACCATATCGCTGTTTCTCTATCTATTGTTCCTTCCCAAGTCCCCAACCAGAAACCTAAACGTCTACACCATAGCCAACTGCGCTCATTTAGGGTCAAAGACTGGTATTGTTGATTATCATCTAAATGCCATCCTTGCAAAGAATTAGGGTCAAAGGGGTCGTAGACAAAATAATCTGAGGTATGAAAAGTTTGTTCGTAAAGATTTTTCTTAATACCCTTGTCTATTGCTGCGGTAGATGGTGACATTAATTCCACAATTACATCGGGATAACGACCATTTTCTTCCCACACTACCCAGCCTTGTCTAGAGTTTTTGCCGTCAACATTGAGGACAGCAAAAAAATCTGGACCCCGGAAATCACGGTTATGAACCTGGGTGCTGCTGTAGTAAATAAACATATTGCCCCCGGTAAAATAATCATTGCGGTCAGCCCAAGATTGCTGCAATGACCGAATCAGGACATTCATCGCAATACGGTGTCTATTTGATTCCAAGGGTTCACCATCATCAAAAATTAAATCTGTAGGTGGCTTATGGGATTCCCAGTCCACAACGGCTAGATTGTTTTCGGTAGTCATGAGGGATTATCGCCTTTCCTATCAAACCTTAAATTTCTATCATAATCTGACCAGAGCTTGCTGAAAGTAAGATTATCCACTGATAAAAAACCACAGGAAACCGTTAAACTACTACAATCAACTCGTCACCACCATTTACGGTAAAATCATATTTTGAGGACTGTGCAAGGGGAGAAGTAAAGTTGTCTACGCTTAATGTCAACATTAACCGCATCAATAACATCCAACAAACGCAGCGAAAATTCCAAATCAAAAACAATTTTTTTAAAATCTTCTTCCAATTTATATTAACCGCTGTAATCATCATTTTTATCAATAGTTGTAATTCTCAAATTGTGCCTAGTCAAACTGTTGATTCTCACAGTCAATCGTCAAAATGTGGCAGTCGTAGCAATGCACCTCAAGACAATCCCATTGCTACTAAATATAAAGAAAATGCTTTCCCTTGGACTAAAAATATTAAATGGAATTGCATTTATAACATTAAAGATTTTCCCGCTTCTACTATAGATGCTAGCTTTAATGCTGCACGCGATGCTGCATCTGCTAACGGTGGAGGTGTTGTCTACTTTCCCGCTGGAACTTACAACTTTGCAGACAACATTTACTTAAAAGACGGTGTAGTTATCCGTGGAGATACACCGACAGTAAATGATGCTAAATCTACTTCCTACAATCCATCCACAAAGTTAGTTTTTCCGCAATATAAACCGAGTTTTTCTGGTAGTGGTACACCGAATAATACAGCTTTTAAAAAAATTCTCACAACCAACTTAAATAAAGATAGCAATATCGGTGTAGTGAATGTAGATATTAATCGGACTGCAATTGAATTTTCATCACCCGAATATTCTGATAAAAATACTAACCAAAATATTATCGTATTTGGAGTGAGAAGTAATAACGTAGCTACTCCAGAACCTCGCGTTCCCGAATCATTTCAGAATGCTTGGCAACGATTTTCTCACAGGTTTGCCGCTAATATACAAATTCAAGCTTTTGCTAACGTTTTAATTAGTAATAATCGCCTAAATGATGCTGTCACCGATAATTTTAATCAACCAAATTATATAGTAAAAGAACTTCGCGGAAATTCAACAGTTACGTATCCCGAAGGTGAAAAAGCTAAGTTTAACTATACAGACCACTACGGAATTTCCCTGAATCGTTTCAGTTCATCGAAAGAATTACCTAACGATCCAAATCGCTTTCCTAACTTCTTTCGTAAAGGTTTAGTAATTCAGGACAATTGGGTTTATCACACTATGCGAGTTGCTATTCATGCAACAGGAGATGGTTTGATAATTAGAAATAATCAAATTAAAGATGAAAAAAATAAGCAAGCTTGGATAGATCCCATCGGTACGAAACAACCTCAAAACGCTGCCACTTTTGAAAATCGTGCTATTGATTGGTCTGGTTGGAATGTCACCGTTGACGGCAATGATTATGAAGTTTACCGTCATAAAATATCGGGTGGTAACTATGAAAGTATTGATGGAGAAGGTATTCTAATTCAAGAATGTTGTGGTGGAACTAGCGTTAATGGGGTGAAAATTAGCAATAATACGGGTAATTCTTATATCGGTATTTACAAATTACCTCAAGTCAAGAATGTGTTGATTGCTGGAAATAAAATTTTAACTAATATTACGAATACTCCAGCGATTTATGTTGATGCTGATACGAATGGAAGCAAGAATAGAATGGATAATGTCAAGATAGAGAATAATACGTTAAGTAATGGAATTTTAGCTAGAGCTAGTAAGGGTGGAAGCGATAATTTTATTGAAGGAAATCGCAGTAATAATGGTGATTTATCTTATTCTTGTGGAATTAAGGTAGAAAACAATATTGGTTTTGCAATTAAGCAATGTGGAACATAAGTCAATACCGTTCAGTTAAGTCCCAAATCCTTGATTAGACGTAGCAGTGCTACGTCTCTACATAGATACCGTTTTTTAGCACCAATTCCTTAACTGAACTGTATTGGAACATAAGTAGTTTAATTTATATTTATAGAAATAATACAATATAAAGACGTTCCACCGGAACGTCTCTACGACGGTTGCGAGGGTTAATTAAACGGACATGATATTATTAGCAATCCAAGTTCTAAAATTGCGAATAGCTTGACTTCTGCCAATAGTTAAACACTGCTGAACATGCTTATTAACTAATTCAATAATTGGGATATTGGGAAAATTCGGACTAGATTCAGATTTGATATATTTTCCCTGCTGTAGCAAGTATATTTCTAATCCTTGTTGTGTATATCGCCAAAGTTCAGGAACTCCCAAAATCTCATAGTTATCAAAGCGAGTGCGGGAGGTAATATCAATTTCGATTGCTAAATCTGGTGGTGGATCTATATTTAAATCAAGGCGATTTTTTCCAATTACAGCAGCTTGATTTTGAATATAAAAACAGGTATCTGGTTCTACTGCTTGCCGCATTCGCTCATTTTTTAAGGTTGTGGAACCTAAAGCTTCAAAATCAATTTGGAGTTTGTCTAATAAAACTCTCACAAATTCCCCAAATATTTCTTTATCTTTTTCGTGTTCGGGTAGAGGAACCATAATTTCTAACCAGCCATGACTATAAGAAATGCGTGCAGCACGTTTTTCTCCCATTTCTTCTAAGATATTTTCTAATTGCTGCCAAGTAATATCTTTAAATAATGTTTGATGACCAGGTTTGACGATAATTTGTTGCAGTTTTAAAAGCATATCGCCTCTGAGGATAAGTTTACATATTATTATAAATTCGGGGAGAAGCCCTGACGACTGGAAGTCGCGGCTACACAAACAAAGTCCGGATGGTGCGCGGACTAAACTGAAAATGACGAACTCGCTTCCCCAACCCACATTTGGGGTAAAATCAAGTCCTGAGGATGCAAAGGGGAGTAATTAGGGTGCTTACACTCGGCGTAAATATTGACCACATTGCCACTATTCGGCAAGCACGGCAAACGGTGGAACCAGACCCGGTAGCAGCAGCGGTACTGGCAGAATTAGCAGGTGCTGATGGAATTACTGTACACTTGCGCGAAGATAGACGCCATATTCAAGATCGGGATGTGCGTCTGTTGCGGCAAACGGTGCGATCGCATCTTAATCTAGAAATGGCAGCTACTGAAGAAATGTTAGCGATCGCTCTCGATATCAAACCCGATTATGTAACTTTAGTACCCGAAAAACGTCAAGAAGTCACTACCGAAGGCGGTCTCGATATCGTCGGTCAAATTGCTAGAATAGGTGAGATAGTTGATAAGTTGCAAAACGCTGCTATCCCAGTTAGTCTTTTTATTGATGCCGAGCCAGCACAAATCGCAGCTTCTGTCAAGGTGCAAGCAAAATTTATTGAACTGCACACCGGGCAATATGCTGAAGCTAAAGATGAAACAACTCGCAAGCAAGAATTAAAGGTGTTAGCTGAGGGGTGTTCGCAAGCGATCGCTTCAGGATTGCGAGTAAATGCTGGTCATGGACTCACTTACTGGAATGTTTATCCTGTGGCTTGTCTTCCAGGTATGGAAGAGTTGAATATTGGTCATACTATCATCAGTCGGGCAGCTTTAGTTGGTATAGAAAGAGCAGTCCGCGAGATGAAACAAGCCATGCGGGGAAATCTTTAGGACGACATTAGAGGGGATGTTGCTGCGAAATCCACCCAAAGTCAAATCAACAAACAAAGACTTTTATGAGCGCAACACAATCTAGCAACCTTCCGCTTTGGGTACAAGGCAGAGATCAAGTAATTGCACAAAGCACTGATGCAGAGTGGCGTTATCAAATCCCACCAGATTATACTCGGTCAAAAGAGAACCTCGCTAAAGAAAGTACATGCAATCACCTTGAAGGTACACTAGAGGCGATCGTGCAAAACTTGGTGAGAACTTTTGAAATGGAGGTATCATTTAAAAGCAATCCTCAACAGTGGTTGTCGGTTGTAAATGACAAGTTCCGCGTCAGTACCAATGGTGGAGTAGAGTACACAGCAGCAGAATTAGGAGTTGCTGGTACTTACAATTTGTTCATGGCTGATTCACAACATTACAAAGCTTCTGAGGAAGACTTTGAATCATCGGGAAAAATTTTTCACACAACATTTCCTCAAGGATTTCCCTGGGAAGTGCTAGAAGTCTTTTCTGGACCACCAAACGTCACGTTTAAATGGCGGCATTGGGGACATTTTAATGGTCAATACAAAGATTTTACACCTACTGGGGAAACGGTGGAAATTATTGGTATGAGTATTGCCCGCGTCACCGATGATTTGAAGATAATTTCCTTGGAACACTATTTCGACAACACCTTGTTTTTAGACAAGCTGACAGCAGGTGGTAAAACAACTACATCAAAGCTGACAGCAAAGGAAAAACAAGCTACACGAGAACAGAAACCAACATTTTTAGGTATCATCAAGCGACTTTGGAACTGGAAAGGAAAAAGTGCGATTAACGAACCTCTTGGGAGTCGTTGTCCCTTCAGCACTAGCTTGAGGGAATTTTAGTTTAATTATGTAGATAGGGTAACTCAAGGATAAAGGGTAAAGGATAAAGGATGAAAAAAGAGGAATATTCGAGCCTTTCACCCTTCACCCTTCATACTTCATCCTTCAGTTGACACTGTACCTTATGATTATTCATAATTCAAGTAAAGAATGAACATGCAAACATACTATTACGCTTTGGCAAGTGAACGCTTTCTCATACAAGAAGAACCAACAGCCGAAGTTCTCAAAGAACGCACTCGTCACTATCACGAACAAGAAAAAGAAATTGATTTTTGGTTAGTTAAGCAACCAGCTTTTCTAGAATCAAAGGAAATGGCTAAAATCAAGGCTAAGTGTCCCCAACCAGCCGCAGCAATTATTTCGACAAATTCCCAATTTATAACCTGGTTAAAACTGCGATTGGAATATGTGATTACAGGGGAATTTCAGTCACCTTCTGAGACGATTCCTGAAGCTTTGGCATCACTTGCCAAGGTTTCCTGATATAATATAGCGCGCAGTTGCGATCGCCTACATAGGGGCAGGTCTGATACTTGCCCCAAAAAAGGAACAAAACATATTTGTAGGAAATCTTTTGAAAAAATTTAGAAAAATTAATTATGTATCAAATTGTAATGCGTAGATTTACGACTTTATCAAGTGCAATGGTTTTAGCGATCGCCGGTTTGATTGGTAACATCAGTTGTGTCACCGCTCAAAAAAACATTCCCGTTTGTCAACCACCAACTGCGGGTGAATATCTTTTATTAGTAGTCAGCCCCACACAAGATAATCAAACTCAGTTACGTCGCACTTTGCCCACTGAACTGAAAACCACTACCTGTAAATATCTCAACGATACAGTAACTCGCATCGGCGGGTTTAAAAAGATTGACGATGCCAATCGTTGGGCAAGGTATGTTAACGGTATTGTCGGGTTGTCTGCTATCATCACCACTCGACCGGCAGACGCGCAGCAGCCTCGTTCTCAGGTAGCAAGCTATAATCCGCAATCACTAGGAATGGGTTATGCCGTCTTGGTGGATTATTTCAACCGTCCAGAATTAGCAACTCAACTCCAACAAATTGTAGAAGGTGACGTGGGTTTTGTTTCTTATGGACAACGCCCTTACTTGCTAGCAGTTTACACCACTAACCAAAAGGAAGCATACAACACATTGCAAAAGCTGAACGAGCGCGGTTTTTCCACCTACTTAGTAGACAGCCGAAAGGTGTTGCTGTTGCGTTCAGTTGTGCGGTTATAGTTGATAGTTGTTGGTTGATAGTTGTAAAAAAAACCACTAACTAATAACCACTAACCACTAACCACTAACCACTAACCACTAACTAATAACTAATAAGAACCTAGCTAACCAGGAAATAGTTATGCCCAAAGCTGAACCGACTATCACCTGAACTGGTGTGTGTCCTAGTAATTCTTTGAGACGGTCTTCGTTAAATTCTGGATGTTCGCGAAACAATTCGTCAATCATTTGATTGAGAATACGAGCTTGCTTGCCAGCAGCTTGGCGAACACCTGCTGCATCATACATGACGATGATGGCAAAAACCAGAGCGAGGGCAAACTCTGGAGATGCCCAACCCAGAGTTTGCCCCACACCGGCGGCTAAAGCTGTAACTAAGGCAGAATGAGCGCTGGGCATCCCTCCAGTATTAACTAAAACACTAATATTCACTTTACGATGTTTGACTAGTTCAATTATGAGCTTTAATGCTTGGGCAATTAAACAAGCAATAAGGGCAACTAGCAGCACCCGATTGTTTAAGATGTCGCCTATGTCCTGCATGGTATTTTGAGCTTTGTTAGTAAATATTAGCAGGGGTTGTTATTTAGGGAAATATTTTGAAAAAAGCCGAAAAGTGAACAAAGGCTTCCAATATAATTGGATGCCATTCAAAGCAATCTGCTCCACGTCTACGATATAAGACACAGAGAATTCGCGCGATAAGCACTTTTTGTGACTTTAAAATACAAAATATCCCGTCCCTGCGCTTAAATTAAAAATTAAAAATTAAGTAATTTTAATTTTTAATTTTTAATTTTTAATTACCCTTTGGGGTATAATTAGCGATCGCGATTGATGATATATTGAGCGATCGCTATTAAGGGTTTCGCTTTATCACCAAATGAATCTAATTCCACACAAGCAGCTTCAATTAGCTCTTGAGCCTTGGTACGCGATTCCTCCAGTCCCCAAAGTTTGGGATAAGTCACTTTGTTGGCTTTTTGGTCTTTACCAGCGGTTTTGCCCAATTGCTCCTGGGTGGCAGTGATATCCAAAATATCATCGACAATCTGAAATGCCAACCCAATATTTTGAGCATAACGAGACAGTCGTTGCAAATCTTCAGACGAAACCCCAGTCAAAACTCCGCCACAGGCCACGCAAGCTTCTAAAAGAGCGGCTGTTTTATGATTATGAATGAAATTTAGCGTTTCTAAAGAAATATCTGATTTACCTTCCGATTCTAAATCGACCACTTGACCGCCGACTAAGCCCGCTGCCCCCAGCGCACGTCCCAAACGGGCAATTACTTGCAATACTCGCTCTGTTGGCACATTCTGGGTGCTAATGGCGACATGTTCAAAGGCAAAAGCCAACAAGCCATCTCCAGCCAAAATCGCAATATCTTCGCCATATACTTTGTGATTTGTCAGCTTGCCGCGCCGATAATCATCATTATCCATCGCCGGCAGGTCGTCGTGAATCAACGACATGGTGTGAATCATCTCTAAAGCACAAGCCGTTGGCATTGCCATTTCGATTGTTCCACCAGTCATTTCACACGTAGCAAGGCAAAGGATGGGACGCAGACGCTTACCTCCAGCTAATAGCGAGTAGCGCATTGATTCATAAATCTTGTCTGGATAACGCATGGGAATCGCGTTATCGAGAGCAGTTTCACAGAGCTTTTGTCGCTCTTTTAGATAAGCTAATAGGTCAAACTTAGCTGACTCAGGAGTTTTGTGAAGGTTATGCGCTGCAAGCATCCTTAAATTCCTTACATGTTTTAATTTTTGTCATATAAGTCACAATTTTACGGGTCTTTGGAGCTAAAAGAGTTAGGAGTTAGGAGTTAGGAATTAAAAATTTATAACTCATAACTCATTACTCATAATTCCTCGTAGAGACGTTCCAATGGAACGTCTCTACCGCCGATGCACAGAATAGCTATAAACTGTATTTTGCAACAACATAGCGACAGTCATCGGACCGACACCCCCAGGAACAGGAGTGATAAATCCTGCCACGTTTTTGGTTGAGTCAAAGTTGACATCGCCAACTAAGCGACTATTACCATTTTCATCGGTGACACGATTTATTCCCACATCTACCACAACAGCGCCCGGTTTTATCAAAAGCGCGTCGATGAGATTGGGACGACCTACTGCTGTAATGAGGATATCAGCATTCCGCGCGATCGCTTTTAAGTCGTGCGATCGCGAATGAGCGATGGTAACAGTCGCATCAGCTTCTAAAAGCATCAAAGCCATCGGTTTACCCACCAAAATACTGCGTCCCAACACCACCGCTTGTTTTCCCTTCAAAGGAATTTCATATTCCTGCAACAGCCGCATAACTCCATATGGAGTGCAACTACGTAAACCAGGTTCTAAGCGCACCAGTCGTCCCAAATTAATCGGGTGCAGTCCGTCCACATCTTTGTCGGGATCAATTTGATGTAGTAAAGTGACAGCATCCAAATGATCTGGTAAAGGAAGTTGTACGAGAATGCCATCCACTCGTTCATCAGAGTTAAGTGCAGCAATAACCGACTCTAGTTCTGCTTGGGTGGTTTCGGTCGGAAAATGCTTACCAAAAGAGGCAATTCCCACATTGGCACAAGCACGTTCTTTGCTGCGTACATAAGCCGCAGAACCTGGGTTATCACCAACCATCAGCACTGCTAAACCTGGTGGGCGTCCAATTTGGGGTTGTAATTCTCTAATCACAGCAGAAAGTTCTATCTGAATTTTTCCGGCTATTGCTTTACCATCAATTAGTTTGGCAGTTTTTTTTTCCATAACGTTTTGGGGGAATCGGGAATCGGGAATGGGGAATGGGGACGCTTAAAAAAAAATTATTACTAATGCGAGCGTGCGAGCGTGAATACTATCTTTATGAAACTGGCGACAAGGGAAAAATTTCCTTAATAGGCGACTATGATGCAACAAACAAAAAAAATTAGTTTTTACTACTGCTGGGGGTTGACATTTTTGTGTTTATCGGTATTGTCTAGTTGTGGTTATTCTGGGCAGTCTGGGCTAAATGGCGTTAACTTCACTATCGGTGTTAATGTTACCCCCATTCGGGAACTGAAACCACGGCAAGACAAAGCTACAGTTTACATTCAAGGTAAGGTTTCTTCATCAGCTCCTCTTGTCAAGCAACAGGCTTATCAAATCAATGACTCAACTGGCAAAATCTGGGTTTTAACTAATCAAACTGGTTGGAAAGAGGGACAATCAGTGGTAATTAAGGGTAAAGTTAGCTACCAAAGTATCCCTTTAGCGGGCAAAGAGTTTGGGGAAATTTATCTAGAGGAAGAGTAATTATAGTTACTTTAAATAATCACTTAAAATTTTATGAATAATCAACAGGTGCATGTAGCGATCGCTATTCTCTACCAAAAAGACAAGTTTCTCATGCAATTGCGTGACAACATACCCAATATTCCTTATCCTGGTCAATGGGGGCTATTTGGCGGACACATCGAAGCCGGCGAAACGCCCGATATAGCAGTAAAACGAGAAATTTTAGAAGAAATCGGCTATAATTTACCACCAACATTTGCTGAATTTGGCTGTTATCCCGATGAAAGGGCAGTGCGTCATGTCTTTTATGCACCTCTAGAAGTAGAATTCAATCAACTGGTTCTGAATGAAGGCTGGGATATGGCATTATTGACACCAGAAGATATTTTACAGGGAAGTTGTTATAGTGCGATCGCACTCGAAGTCAGACCTGTAGGAATAATACATCAGCGAATTATGCTGGATTTTCTGAAAATAGTTAATTGTTAGTGGTTAGTAGTTATGAATTTTCCAACCATCAACCATCAACCATCAACCATCAACCATCAACCATCAACTAACAACTATCAACTAACAACCATCAACTAACTATTACCAATTCCCCAATGATGCAAACAGCAAACAAACTGCCACGATGGTTAAGTTTAGGATTGGCATTTCCCGTTGCCATTCTTAACGGTTGGCTCTTGATCCAGGTTGTCAAATATTTTCAACCTTTGGTGAGCGTTTTTGTTGCTGCAATTTTGCTAGCTTTTGTTTTGGATTATCCAATTCAATTTTTACAGCGACGAGGAGTAAAACGCAACTTGGCTATAGTAGTAGTTTTGCTGTTGAGTGTGGTGATTTTAGTAGCTTTGGGTATCACCTTAGTTCCCCGAATTCTCGGACAACTCAACGAACTAGCCAACATTTTGCCAAGTTGGATTGATTCTGGAACCGAACAACTGCAAGCTTTTCAAGATTGGGCTTTAAATCAACAGCACCTACCGATTAATTTAAGTGGTTTAGTTAACCAAGTACTTGAGCGATTATCTAGCCAACTTCAAACTTTTACAGGTCAAATTCTCGGCTTTGCTGTAGATACCATCAATATTGTTGCGAATGGTCTACTGGCGGTAGTGCTGACTATCTATCTGGTATACAATGGCGATCGCCTTTGGGATGGACTTTATCGGTGGATACCGTCTCGCATTGGCACACCAGTAAGGCAATTACTGCGCGAAGATTTTCATAATTATTTTATCGGTCAGGCTACCTTGGGTGCTGTGCTGGGAGTAGTAATTACTCTGGTTTTTTTAGCTTTGCAAGTTCCCTTAGCCTTACTTTTTGGGATTGTAATTGGCTTTTTCTCTTTGTTTCCCTTTGGTACGGGGATCGGTATCAGCATTGTCAGTCTTTTGGTAGCGTTGCAAAATTTTTGGTTAGGGGTAGAAGTTTTAGGTGTTGCTGTAGCGATCGACCAAGTAAATTCTAACTTTATCGCACCTCGCATTTTGGGTAATTTGACTGGTTTAAATCCTGTGTGGGTGGTAATCTCTTTATTGTTAGGTGCTAAATTAGGTGGATTATTAGGTTTATTAATCGCTATACCCTTAGCCAGTTTTATTAAAGATGTCGCTGATAATTGGCTGGTTGGGGGATTCCATAAGGTAGATGATATTAAATCAGAACCTGCAACAATTATAGGTGAGTATCCGACGACTGAAGTCGCGTCTACACAAACGAAGTCCGCCTGCGCGGACTAAAATGATATTCTCTAAATTGATGACGAAAATTTATCATAAAAACTCTGCGTCACTCTGTCTTGAAAAGTTGTTCATGGGGGAAACCACGCCACTCTCCTCAACGCGGGGAACCCGCGCACGGAGGTGGCTCCCCTTGGCGCTAGCCTCTCCCTTTGGGAGAAGACCACACTTTTCGCTGCGCTTACCTCTGTGTTACTCTGCGTTTAAAGAGGATTATGAGAACTTTGGGTTTGTGAAACTACATAAAAGCTGATAGCGTCAAACAAAGAAAATATTGTGTGGATCTTCGAGCTTGAAAACGCGCTCTAATTACTGGCAACTTATACCATATATTCGACCCCAATGGCACAACATTGTCAAGGGTTTTATTGGCATTTTAGGATATGTATTAGCTACTTTAGCGCTAATTACACTGGCGCGTCAATTTGCCAGTGTCTTTGGTGGGAGAAATTTGTCTGCGATCGCTCTCGAAATTGCAATGCTGGCAGCGGTGTTTCTTGTCAGAGGGTTTTTTCAATCTGTGCAAGATATCTACATGGCAAAAGCCGCTCTGAGAGTAGCTTTTAATCTTCGCAAGTATATCTACACTCACTTACAAAAGTTAAATCTCAGCTATTTTGAAACTGCAAAAACAGGTGATTTATCTTATCGAATGACCGAAGATGTTGACAGAGTTGGGGAAGTTGTCCATAAACTCTTTCACGACTTTATCCCCTGCATTTTGCAGTTAATCGCAATTCCCATATACATGATTTGGTTAAATTGGCAATTAACCTTAGCTATTATTATAGTTGCGCCGTTGATGGGCGTTTTAATTGGTTGGTTTGGCGAACGTTTACGTATATATTCGCTCAAAAGTCAAAGTCATGTATCTGATTTATCGGCAATTTTAACTGAGGTTTTCAGCGGGATTCGGATTATTCAAGCTTTTGCAGCCGAGAAGTACGAAATTGCCCGCTTTAGTCGAGAAGCCGATCGCACGATGCAAGCTAAGTATTCAGCGGAACGTCTCAAAGCAATTCAAATACCCATCATCGGATTTTTAGAAGCTGTCAGTATTTTAATTTTACTTTTCGTCGGTGGTTGGCAAATTGCTACTGGTAATTTGACGGTTGATAAATTCGTCGCTTTTTTAACAGCAGGTGCTTTATTAATCGATCCCATTGGTCATGTTACCAGCAATTACAACGAATTTAAACAGGGTGAAGCTTCTGTTGACCGGGTTTTTGAGTTATTGGCAATTCAACCAACGGTAGAAGAAAAATTAAATGCGATCGCTCTACCTGATGTCAGTGGTAAGGTAGAATATCGTCATATTTCCTTCGCTTATAAAAAAGGCGAACCTGTAATTAATGATATCAGTTTGTTAGCGTTGCCAGGAGAAGCGATCGCTCTTGTTGGTGCTTCTGGTGCTGGTAAAACTACTTTCGTCAATCTTCTACCCCGTTTTTACGATCCCGAAGCTGGTCAAATCTTAATTGATGGTGTTGATATTCGCGATGTGACGCTGGATAGTTTACGGCGCCAAATTGCCATAGTTCCTCAAGAAACTATCATGTTTTCGGGGACAATTGCCCAAAATATCGCTTTCGGACAAGATGCTTTTGAGATGAAAACTGTGGAAGAAGCAGCGAAAATTGCTAACGCACATCAATTTATTAAGCAACTGCCTGAGGGTTATGATACTTGGGTAGGTGAGAGAGGAGTAAATTTATCCGGTGGACAAAGACAAAGAATAGCGATCGCTCGTGCTGTTCTGAGAAATCCGAGAATTTTGATTTTAGATGAAGCGACATCTGCACTAGATTCAGAATCAGAAGCTTTGGTGCAAGAAGCACTGGAAAGATTAATGGCAGATCGGACTGTATTTATTATTGCTCATCGGTTATCAACGGTGAGAAGATGCGATCGCATTTTAGTTTTGGAACGAGGTCAAATTGTTGAATCTGGCACTCATGAAGAATTGATAATGCTTGAGCGTCGCTATGCGCGATTTTATGCACAGCAATTTAGCAAATAATAGTTATATCAAGTCCGCTTGATATTGCCCGAAGATTGCTAGATTTTTCAGCGCGATACTCCGCAGGAGTCGCTGCGCGATCGCATGATTAATTTGAGTGGTACGATAATAGCCAAATTGAAAACGCGATACTCCTGCGGAGTCGCTGCGCGATCGCATGGTTTTTAGGTAAATAAACTGGCATCTACATGAAAATAGTTTGCAAGTGCTTCTGCTTCTGTTTTGTTGATGGTGCGTTCGCCGTTAATCATTTCCCGTACAACTTCCAACGAGCCAATTACATTAGCTAATGCTTCGGTCGTAATATCGCGTGCATCCATCAGGTGCATTAGCATTGAATGAGGTGTTCCTTGGGGAATTGGGTAATGGGTTTCTTCAAATTTTTCAATTAATGTCACCAATAGTTCCAAAAGAATCTCCTCTTCTGGTGTACGATTGGGACGATGCTCTAAGTTTTGGGCTAATTTAATAGCTTCTTCGTTTTCTTCTTCGGTAGTAATTGTTTTTGGTTTATATTCGGCTAGCAGCTTACCGTAAGATTCAGGATTAAAAGTACGGGTCATTTTTCCATTTTTCTTTATCATATTCGGCGTGAGTTAGAACATATTTAATATAGATTCTTTCGGCTTCGTAAACAATATCAACAATTAAGCGGTAGTTGTTTCCCTTAATATTAAAAACAGTAAAGCTACCGACAGCTTCTGCTTTTGGATAAATTGCCTGAACTTCAACCAGGTTTTTCCATTCGGCTTTAGTTGCAACCCTATACCAATCATAAAGCGCATCACAGGAATCTGCATGTGCTTGACAAAATTCCCGCAAAATCCTGCGGCTAATAACATGCATTTAATTTTACTCGTAATTACAGCTATTAGTATTTTCCCAAATTTGAGGCGCGATCGCATAGTTTTGAGTGGTTAAATTGAAAGCGCGATCGCTATTTCAAAGTCGGTACATAAGCAACCGGTAAATTACCCCTAATGTAAAGACGTTCCGGCAAAACGTCTCTACACATCTGACATTTTTACAAACAACCTTGAACCGAACCGTATTGCTTCCACCCCCACTTTTTTGTTAGCGATCTCTCGCTACTATGCAGTTTTAGCATTCTCATCTGATGCTTGCTCTGCAACATTTTTCAAGCGACTTGACCTAGTTTTGCGGATGCGATCGCTAGTTTACCTTTACCTGCTTTGGAAGACTTGAGTGAAGCACTATTAGATTTTACCAGTGTGGCTGATTTGCGATCGTGGTTAACAGGGCGATAAACTCCCTCTTCTGTAAATGCTGATGGCGATGAATAATTTTTCAAATTACTCAAGATTTCTATGGTAGTGTGGATTCGGTTCAGCAAAATAAGAATACTTTATGCGGCGAGATTCGATATTTTACAAACTATTTCAACAATCTCCCACATTATTATTTGAATTATTGACCAATCCGCCAACAAATGCTAAAGGCTATCGATTTGACTCAGTAGCAGTCAAAGAACCCAAATTTGAAATTGATGGCGTATTTCTGCCACCAGAAAATGCAGGTGCAGGAGTAGTGTATTTTTGTGAAGTTCAATTCCAAAAAGATGAACAGCTTTACGAAAGAGTATTTGCTGAGTCCTCACTATATTTTTACCGCAACCATGATAGATTTAGCGATTGGCAAGTAGTGATAATTTACCCATCTCGCAGTACCGAACAAAGTCAGATTCATCCCCATCGGTCATTGCTTAATGGTGGACAAGTGCATCGAATATATTTAGATGAATTGGGAGATATTCGTACCTTACCTTTATGGGTAGCGCTGATGGTATTAACCACAGTCACAGAAGAACAAGCACCAGAACAAGCTAGATATTTATTAACCAAAACTCGGCAAGAAGTATCATCATCCACAAGTCGCGCCATAATAGAGATGATTACGACGATTATGGTGTACAAATTTGAGCAATTAAGTAGAACAGAGGTAGAGTCCATGTTGGGAATTACACTCAAGGAAACGCGAGTTTATCGCGAAATTAAAGAAGAAGGACGCGAAGAAGGACGTGAGGAAGGACGTGAGGAAGGACGTGAGGAAGCAACAGTTAATTTAGTTATGCGACTGCTAACAAAGCGATTTGGTGAACTGACTCCAGAAATGCGTTCCGCGATCGCTAGTTTACCTTTACCTGCTTTGGAAGACTTGAGTGAAGCACTATTAGATTTTACCAGTGTGGCTGATTTGCAATCGTGGTTAGCAGGACGATAAGCCTACATTTAAATTTATCTTTTTGCGTAAGTTCTAATATAATTTGTCACGAAAAACATGACATCAGCGCCTAACGCACCATGTTATTTTAGTTAACGGTGTCTTGTTGCTTAATCATCAACGCTGCAACATCGCACTGATCGATTAACTAAGCAATTTATGGCTATTCCTAAGAAAGGTTCAAGATTAATTGTGGTTGATGGCGATCGCTATCGGTGGCGTATCCGAAGAAAAATCACCTATTGTCAAGGTAATGGATGGGGAAACCTAACATTTGCAGTAGAACACTTTGATAAATCAGGTGCGACTCTGGTCGTTGAGATGCCTCAAGCACACCCAAGTAATTGGATGGGAGAACCAATCATTCCCGTTTTTCCGTCTGATGTTGAATATATTATACGTCAAGCGATCGCGCTCGTGTTGGAAGCCGTCTAAACCAGGTAGTTCATTTGAACTGCTATATTAAACAGCCTTCATTATTTTGCTAGTGGTTAGTGGTTATCTTACCAACCAATGCCCCATGCCCAGTCCCCAATCTCAAAGACTCTCCAAATAGTTCAACAGATCCGCCATTTCTTTGACGCTGGGCTTGAATTTTGGCATTGGTGGGGTGTCACCGCTGGTTACTTGGTGAATCAACCCATAACGTGACTTTCGCTTGGAGACAGCTTGCAAACTCGGACCCACTCGTCCCGAAGCTTCTAACCCATGACAACCTGCACAGTTTATTTGAAAGATCGCGTGTCCTTGAACTCGGTCTCCTGTCAGCGATAGAACACTCTTAACATATGGCTCGGAGGCTCTAAGGGTGCGAACAGCAAAAATGCCCAAAAGGATTGCTAGCAGAATCGCTACGGCAAATAAAGCGATCCGCTGAATCAGAATTTCAGGTTTGTTAATCTGGTTATCCAAAGGGTTTGCTGTAAAACTATAAGAAACTTTTCATTTCATACACATAGCTTAAAAGTTCTTGATTGTGTCTGCAAGCACAAATTTAAGTTTCCTTATTTTTTTCAGCATCCAAAAATGCAATTCAATTGGGGATTCATGCCCAATTTGGTAGAATCGAAAGCAGAAAACGTTGATTATAGGAGACTCACAGTGGTTGAACCCCTGCTATCAGGCATTGTTATTGGTTTGAGTGTTGTCACCCTGGCTGGCTTGTTTTACAAGGCTTACGAGCAATTCAAGCGCGGGAATCAGCTCGGTCTGTAAATTGGTGATTTGTAGAGACGCGAAATTTCGCGTCTCTACAGGTTACTCAAGATTCCCCCTTGTCTCCTTGTCTCCTTGTCCCCCTCATTCCCCAATCCTGTAAAACGTCAAAGCGGTGTTGCCGTAAACTTTCTCGCGGCATATTTCCCAACCTGGAATTATTGGAGATGTCCAGTTTTGGGGGCTGTGTTCTGCTGCTATTTCACCGCTAGGATCTAAAAGTTGATAATCAGCGATCGCTTCTAACACTGGCTGATATAATCCACTGGCATAAGGCGGATCGAAATAAATCTTATCAAATTGCTTTCCGGATAAGTTTTTTAAGCGCTGCAATACGTCTCCCCGCAGTACCTGAAATTCCTGATCTTCGTTTTGTACTTGCTGCCAGTTCTGTTGAATAATGGCACAGGCTCGACTCGACTGTTCAATGCCAACTACCAAGCTGGCTCCTCTAGATAAGGCTTCTGCGCCCATTGAACCGCTGCCCGCGCACAAATCCAGCCAGCGACAACCAGCTATTTCTCCCTGCCAAATATTAAACACAGCTGACCGTACCCGCGCACTCGTGGGTCGAGTATCTTGTCCAGGTAAAGTTTTTATCTGGCGATTCCCGTATATTCTCAGACTCATTTTTAATTGGTCATTTGTCATTAGTCCAATGGATGTGAGGACTAATGACTAGAGACTAAACATAAAACTCACATTTATATTATGCAGGAATTTTTTCGCGGACTTGAGAAACAAAATTAGAGAGGATTTGCAATCCTATATTAGAGGATTTTTCGGGATGGAATTGGACTGCCATGAGGTTATCGGTTGCGATCGCTGCTGTGACTGTTTGATTACCGTGGGTGACGGTAGCTGCGCGAACTTGAGGGTCAATTGGGTCAACATAGTAAGAATGGACAAAATATACCCAAGGCTGATAAGGCAAATGTTCCCATAAAATACTTTTTGGCTGAGTCAATTGCAGTTGATTCCAACCCATGTGAGGAATAGTAATTCCGGGTTCGTGAATAAACCGTCGCACTTTTCCTTTGATAATCCCCAGTCCTGGTAATTTGCCTTCTTCACTAGATTCAAAAAGAATTTGCAATCCTAAGCATATACCTAAGAAAGGTTTGCCGCTGGCGATCGCATCTTTTATGGGTTGTTCTAAACCACGCGCTCTTATATGTTGCACTGCCGGATCGAATGCTCCCACTCCTGGCAAAATAACTGCATCTGCTTGTTGCAAATCTTTTGAAGAGTGAGTAATCTTCGGAGTTGCCCCTGCTTTTTCCAAACCTTTACAGACGGAATGCAAATTTCCCATCTCATAATCTATGACTGCAATTACCGGCATTTACCTGCTCCTTGTAAATTTATTAGGGAGACTTTTTATATTCTAAATAAGATTTGTTATGAAGAAAAGAATTCTATTAACTTCTTTTGACATTTGGTTGCCTCATCAACAGTCAAATTCCTCTGATGATTTATTGATCGAAGTCGGCAAACTTAACTCGCTTGCTCATGATTTTACTTTTTTGCGACAGTTACCAGTCGATGGACAGCTTGCCAGTTCTCAGGTTGAGGCAAAAATTGATGAACTTAAACCAAACTACATCATCCTTTGTGGCATGGCAGAAAGCCGTAAACAATTGAGTGTTGAAAAAATTGCCAGTTACGCAGAAAATATTTTGCAGACAACGGTAGATTTAGAACAACTGGTCGCGGAAGCAACCGTAATTGAAATTAGCCATGACTGCGGCAAATTCGTCTGCGAGCATCTTTATTATTCAGTCTTGGAGTATTTGAGACAGCACCAACTCACAATTGGTTGCATCTTTGTTCACGTTCCTGTTTTGACTAAGGAAAATTTTGGGGAAATTTTTGCCGATTTCTTATTGATCGTTGACAAATTGGCACTTCTATAAAATTATTTGCGTCTCGATAGGGAACAAATATGTAGATTTATGTTGCCTGTTTTACTAATTTTTCCCATCGCTCAAACAACTCCTCCACCACAACCTGAATTCGTGGTGCAACAGCAAGAAGTGCGTCCTTTACCCGGACAGTTAGATAATGTGCCTGTATTTAACAGTAATAGTCCAGAATTAATTTTGAAAGAGGGAATTTTACTCTCTACCTTTCCTTCATATGGGAAAAAAGTACCACAGGCACACTTAAATTTTCCTTTTCGGGGAAGATTTGATATTTTCGCTCATCACATTGCTAGAGCTGAACCCGCAGATAATTTGCGGACGTTGTATTTAGGGATAATTCTGCACAACCCGACCAAGCAATCGGTGAAGGTGAATGTTTTACGGGGAGCGAGTTATTTAAGTCAACCAGATGCACCGTTTATAGAATTGCCATCTATTATTGATAATTCTTTAGGTACTATTTTCGCAGGTCCAGGCGATCGCGCAATGACTGATATTCTCAGAAAACTGCGACAACCAATTTTACCAGCACAAATTGTCATTCCGCCTGGGCAAAGTCAGATGTTGTTAAATCAGCCAATTCCCGTCAAGGAATTGACTCCCCCGTTGAATGGTCGGTCAACATTGATACATCTAGAAAGTAATGGTACAGTTTATGCAGCAAGCCTTGCGATGTTTGCACCGATAAATCCTGATGGTAGCGAGCGATCGCCTTCTCTGCAAGAATGGCAAAATCTCCTAAATAATGGTGATTTAGCAGGACCCCGTGATAAAATACCCACTGAGCCAAATAGTACTAGACCAATAATTTATGGTCGTGTCGCCGGCGTTGCCCAAGGTTCTGAGTGGAAAGCTTTATTAGTAGATCGTCCCCAAGCTAAATATCTGACTATTCCCCAACCCGGTCAAGCCTTTTCTTACGCCTTGAGTACAGTTGGTGGTGGTAGCTTGGGTACTAATCAAATTCAAAGTGCGCCGATGTTAGTACGCTATCCTGACACCGCATATCGCGCTCACGGCAACTATGGAATTAAATATAATCTCAAATTGCCACTATATAATAATAGTCAAAGTCAGCGCATTGTAACTATATCAATGCAAACACCACTCAAAGAAGATAAATTAGTAAATCGAGGCTTGCGCTTTTTGACTACACCAGGACCGCAAGTGTTCTTTCGCGGTACAGTGCAACTACGTTACAACGATGAGCAAGGTAAACCCCAGACCAAACTTATACATTTAGTGCAAAAGAGAGGTCAACAGGGTGAAGCGTTGGCAGTGCTAAATTTAAAAGCAGGCGATCGCTCTGACGTAGAAGTAAATTTACTCTATCCCCCAGACGCCACCCCACCGCAAGTATTAACACTCACAACTCGGTAATAAAATGCCTAACGACTGAAGTCGCGGCGTTGCGCGTACAAAACCCGCCTACGCGGGTTTCATATCATACAGTCCGC
>CASBQC010000318.1 GCA_949127805.1 Nostocales cyanobacterium PMM_0081 | reverse complement strand
GATAGAAAGTCGGTTGCAGAATAATCCTTTAGAATTGGCGAAATCATTGCGCTTTATGGGTACTGGATGCCAACCTTGTTTGTGGGAAAAACTTAAAGAGAATATAAACCCTTTGCTGTTATTAGTTGGGGAGTACGATGATAAGTTTATAGTTATTAATAAAAAAATGGTTGATTTATGTAAAGCACAACTAAAAGTAATTAGTAATTCTGGGCATAATATACATTTTGAAAGTACTTTGGCTTTTGTGCAAAATGTTAGGAAGTTTTTGATTTAGGTTTGAAGTTATATTTATATAGCTTGTGATGATTGAAGTTCAAATAAGCGTTGAAACGCTTACTACGAATCAATTTGTCGTTGCGTTTAATTCTTCTTGCAAGTTTTTCTGATAAATATTGGGTAGAGATCGACTGACAGAATTAGTTTCGATGCCATATCCGAGACTTGTCCAAGTGGGGGAGAGTCGTCGCAAAACTTCATTTAACTTTCCTTGATGCAGTAGTTGAGAAATGTCAGTTCCCCAAACTTTGCGATCGCTTAACCAAGTGTAAACTACTGCATCTTGATATTCTGGTGCAAAACTATAATTTGCCCAAAACACAAACCGTGTCGGGTTGGGATGATAGCGAGGAGCAATTCTATACCAGGTAGTGTTAATGATTTGATATCTCCCAGCAGCGGTGGAACAATTGCCTCTGTTGGGACCAGTAACAATTGTGACGCATACCTGGGGATGATGGCTGAGATCGTTGACTTGCTGTCCACCATATAACAAAGAATAAGGGCGATCGCTATTTGCCTCACTCGCTGATATAGTTCGCATTAAAGCACGAATATAAGGATCACCACCTTTCATCACCAAGGGTGGATTTTTTTGACCAAAGACGGGATCGTTATGCGATCGCAAATCCCCAAATACATACCACTGCAACAAACATACAAAGCCGAGAAGTGCGGCTATCGGTCCAATAAGTTTTTCAACACCTTTAGATTCCACGCTTTTCAGACTCGGACTCCTTATATAGTCAACAATAATCGACGCACTCTTAAACGGCAAAGTTCACCCAAGAAGTCAAAAGTCACGCATTCAAAAGTCAAGAGTCAGAAGTCAAAAGTCAAGAGTCAAAAGTCAAAAGTGGATTGACCTTCAACCGTTGAGCGTTGAGCGTTGACCATTGACCATTGACCGTTGACCGTTGACTCAGACTACGTTAGCAAATAATTCCCCAAAGCTTTTCGAGGTAGCTTCTTCTTTAGCAACAATCTCGACAATTTTGTTGCGTGCGGCACCTTCAAAGAGCGACTCGACACAAACTTTGGCGACTTTCTGCCGGGGAATGCTGCCATCGAACAGTGTATCAGCACTTTGCATCACGATTGGATTGGAATTATCCTCATTTTTTAACCCGCCAGGACGGACAATTGTATAAGTCAAACCGCTTTTCTGGATATATTCCTCAGCTTGCTTTTTCCAAACCAAAATCAGCCAGAACAAGTTCAAAGGATGAAACAATTTGGAAGTACACAACGAAGAAACGAAAACAAAATGCTCTATTCCCTTAGCTTTGGCAGCATCTACTAAATTTTTAGTGCCTTCAAAATCTACTTTATATGGACTTGTGGGGTCAAAACTCGGTTTCGCTCCAGTAGCGCAAAGCACTACTGTGCTATCCCCTAAAGCAGTTGTCAGGCTTTCTGGGGTTAATACATCCCCTATAACTAACTCAACATCAGCAGGCAAAATTTCCTTGGCTTTTTCTGCATCGCGCACCAAAGCACGGACGGGAATATTTTTTGCAATTAGCTCTTGTACTATCCTACGACCTGTTTCACCTGTTGCCCCTGCTACAAATGCTTTCATAATAAACGCTATCCTGGGAAACTAATATTTGATTTCTTCGTTCCCTATTTTAGTGAATCTATGAAATTGCTGGCAGATTTTTGAAGTTTCCGTCAAAATGTACTCTTGGTGCGAAAAATCTCACCCTATATGGGAACTATGAATACAGGTAAACGCCAGATTATACAGGAATGTTTATATGCTTTCAAAAAATCGTGAATATCAATCCTTTGAAATAAGCGAAGCACCTTCACCTGTGACATCAGTAGTGGATACTGAGGAGACGCTAGAGCAACCAATTGGTGGAACACCAGCAAAGTTTTACGGTCGTTATCACGATTCTATGGAAATGTACGCTCCAGCTTGCTTGGTTGCTGAGTACCTCAATGCTCATTCTTCATGGTTTTCGCGCTGCGCTCAACCGATGAAGGTGCAACCCCTAGGGGAAAATGGTTACGCTTTAGGAATCGGTCGTTTTGGCTCTTTTGGTTATGAGGTAGAGCCAAAAATTGGTTTGGAATTGTTACCTCCGCTTGATGGTATTTACCGCATCCACACTATACCCATCCCTGATTACTATCCGCCCGGTTATGACGTAGACTATAACGCATCGCTACGTATGGTAGAAGATACGGCTTCTTCAGCCATAAGTATTTCCTCCCAGATGACACGAGTTGAATGGGAATTGGATTTGATTGTTGATATTCACTTTCCCAAGTTTATTCAGCGTTTGCCTAAGTCTTTGGTGCAATCTACAGGCGATCGCGTACTTAACCAAGTTGTCCGTCAAGTCTCAAAGCGCCTTACACGCAAGGTTCAACAAGATTTTCATCAATCTTTAGGAATAGATTTTCCTGTAAATCAGAAAAAGCGTTGAGTCAAGAGTCAATAGTCAAGGGTCAAGGGTCAAAAGTCAATGGTCAATGGTCAAGGGTCAATGGTCAACAGTCAACGGTTAAAGGTCAATCCACTCTTAACTTTTGAATGCGTGACTTTTGACTCTTAACTTTTGAATGCGTGACTTTTGACTCTTGACTTTTGAATGCGTGACTCTTGAATGCGTGACTCTTGACTTTAAACTATTAACTACGCTTGAGTAAGAAGTCTTTGAACAATTTGCACGCCGGTAATAGCCTGCCAAGTGAAAAGTCCCAGAAGGGCGAAATTCAACACAATATGAGTTACCCGCGCCCAATTTGCGCCTTTTTGCATAAAAGGAGATAGGGACGCAGAAAATGCTATCAAACTCGTCATCCCAAGCCCTGCTAGCAAGTGAGAACCGAAAAATAACTTACCATTATTGATGTAGGTGACAGCCATAGCAGCGATCGCACCTGCCACCATAAAACCTAAGAGTATTGACCCGATTTGATGGTGTTTGACGTTATATTTACCTTTAATCAGTTCTTTCTTCTCTTCACCTTGAGCTTGTCTGGTACGCTGTACTTGTAACCCTAAGTAGGCAGCGTAAATTGACAATAGCAGTAGCGCCCACATGAGTACCGGGTGAATGAAGTTAAGCCAATATTTCACCGATGGAGAAAGTTCCATATTGATACGTGTTCCCGTCTAGTTATTAAATCTTTATAAAAGTTAGCATAATCGCTTGAGAAAAGATTGCAAAGCTATTTCTGATAGAAGAAGAGTAAACTCAGCGAGTTGCTCACCAAACCCGCTGAGTTTACTAGTGTAAATTCTGATTATCTTGTAGTGTGGAAGTAACCCAGTCATTTGTTAGAGTCAGCGATCGCACTTCGGAGGGTTATTTATGGTTTCTACTCAAGATATTCCGTTAATACGTGCTACTACCCGTGGGGATCTAAAGCTTGTGCAAGCGCTACTAACTCATGGTACGCTTGCTGATACGTGCGATCGCACCGGAACTACGCCGTTAATGTTTGCTGCTAATTTAGGTTACACGGAAATTGCGCGATCGCTTCTCGATGCGGGTGCAAATATCGATTTGCCGAGAAAACGTTATAAGTTGACGGCTTTAATGTTGGCAGCGAGTGCCAATCAAGTTGATATTGTCCAGCTTTTAATATCTAGAGGTGCTGATGTCAATGCAAAAAACGAAGATGGCAGTACAGCTTTGATGGCAGCAGCTTTGAAAGGTTATGTCGATGTGGTGAAAGTATTGCTTGCCGCAAATGCAAATGTGAATGTCGCAGATAAAGATGATGATACTGCTTTGAAAGTGGCAGTTAAACACGGACATTCAGCGATTGTCAAAATACTACTACAAACAAGCGCCGATGTCAATACCCAAGATGAAGATGGTGAAACTTTGCTGATGGTAGCGGCAGATTTTGGACATTTGCAAGTTGTACAAGGATTGTTGACAGCAGGGGCTGATGTGAATCGGCAAAATCAAGATGGGGGAACTGCACTATCAGCAGCTGCGGCAGGGGGACATGATGCGATCGCTTCAATCCTATTAGATCATGGGGCTGATGTGAATGCCCAAGACCAAGATGGTGAAACAGCTTTACATCTTGCGGCTGTTGAAGGCTACGCTGATGTCGTAGAAGTGTTACTCAGCCGAGGTGCGGATGTGCAAATCAAAAACCACCTGGGTGATACACCACTGCTTGTTGCGGCGTTCCAGGGACATAGTAAAATTGTAGAGGCGCTGTTGCGGCAAGGTGCAGATGTAAATGGAAAGTCGAGGGAAACGCCTTTGTTGCTTTCCGTATCCCAAGGACACGCTGAGACAGCGAAAGTATTGCTAGACTACGGTGCTGATGTTAATACTCAAGGCGATGATGGCAAAACGGTTTTGATAAAAGCAGCAGAAGGCAATCAAATAAGCGTAATGCAGCAACTGCTAGATAAAGGTGCAGATGTCAATCATCTAGATTCAGCGGGAGCAACAGTTTTAATGTGGGCAGGATCGCGGGGTTATAACGAAGCCGTGCAGATGTTGATTAAAGCTGGTGCGGATGTGAATTTAAAAAATCAAGGTGGTTATACAGCTTTAGCGATCGCTTCCTTTAATGGTTATGAAGACGTCGTGCAAAGTCTGCGGGCAGCCAGCGCAGAAGAATGAAAAAAAGACGCGATTTATCCCGTTTGTACTTGTAGAGACGCGATGAATCGCGTCTTGACGGCAGTCACAATACCCCGTTAAACCTTAAGAGCGTCGATTTAAGAAATTGGATAAACCTTGCACAAACTGACCTAACCCACGTTTCGGGGTAGCAGGGGGAGTTAACTCGTGTCGCAAACTTGTCAGATTTTCTCGAACTGTTGCCGTCAAGGGATGATTAACTCCTAAAACGCGATCGCACATTGCCAAAGCTTCAATATACAAAGGTTCGGCTTCGCTGTACCGTCCTTGGCTATCGTAGAGTAGAGCTAAATTGTTCAAGCTACTTGCTACATAGGGATGGTCGCCGAGAAATAAGCCCTTTATCATTGCCAAAGCATCAATATATAAAGGTTCGGCTTCGCTGTACCGACCTTGGCTATTGTAGAGGTAAGCTAAATTGTTCAAGCTACCTGCCACGTCGGGATGGTCGCCGAGAAATAGGCGCTTTCTCATTGCCAAAGCTTCAATATACAAAGGTTCGGCTTCGCTGTACCGTCCT
>CASBQC010000317.1 GCA_949127805.1 Nostocales cyanobacterium PMM_0081 | reverse complement strand
ATTCTAATGATTAACGCAACCGAATGACGCGAGGGGCTGCACTAACTTCTGCATGTGGGGCAAGGTCATACGCTCCTGACCATACAGCCACCAGTGCATCAGCTAATTCTATCATCTGCTTGCGGTTGCTCTGTGTTGATGTTGTCGAATAAGCTTGAGATAACTTCATCTGCCAACTTACGGGAATGCTCGTTATGCTGTTGTAAGCCCCTGATAAAGCACCTGTAATTGCACCAGTAGCGCTTCTTTGGTCGCTATTCTCAAGCGATCGCAAAATTGACAAACGGAAGTCTTCTAAGGTACTCAAAAAGCAGTAAAATGCCATAGCAACTTCTATTGGTTGTTTTTCTTCTCGGCTTAACTCAGCTTGCACTCTTTCTAATCCCGCACCCTGAATTAATAAATTATTGACTTTTAACAAAGCTTGTGGTAATGATGTTGACGTTTCGCCAATAAAGTCAATGGTTTGGGGTATAAGGGTTTTTGGATCGAGTTTTTCTGTCAACGATCTTGCGATCGCATAGCCTACTGCTAATGTCCCATCCCGCACTACTAAGTTTTGATCCCAGATTGCGATCGCCTGACTCAAGTTTTGTCGCAGTTTAACTGTATTGTCAAAGTAAAACAGCGCCACTGGCAAAGTAGCAATAATCGCTTTGAGGCAAACGCCATCGCTACTATCTAAATGAGGAAATTCTGCTTGCTGACGGCAAATCCAATCATCTAAATTCAGTTGCGAAGTCGTTATTAAACTAGCAGCACCCAAAAGCGCAATTTCACCCCAATTTACAGACTCTTGGTCACTAGTTGAGGCTAAATCCCCAACAGATGCCCCTATGATTGTACCTCTAAACCGACTTAATAGAGAATACCGCATAAAGTAGGGGCGGGGTTCCCCCGCCCATATTCTGTATCGGCGGTTTCCCCGCCCGAACAAAAGTTATTAATTCATTACACCTAAGTCTTAAATTTTAACTTTTATTTCTTAAATGATGTACCAAACCTTGTAAACCTAACAAATAACTTTGGACACCAAAACCGCTTATTTGCCCGATCGCCACTGGTGCAATATATGAATGATGGCGAAATTCTTCCCGTCGGTAGATGTTACTTAAATGTACTTCTACTGTTGGTAAATTCACAGCGGCGATCGCATCTCGCAATGCCACACTTGTATGAGTATACGCACCTGCGTTAATCAAAATTCCTTCATGTTGCCCTAACGCTGCATGAATCGCATCTACCAAAACTCCTTCATGATTTGACTGTAAAGGAGAAACATTCGCCTGTAGTTTTTTTCCTTCATCTTCTAACAGGCGATTAATTTCCGCCAAACTGAGTGAACCATAAATTCCTGGTTCTCGCTGTCCTAGTAGATTCAGGTTTGGTCCGTGTAGTACCAGAACGCTTAAATATTTTAATGTCAATACAACCACTTTCAAACTTTTAGCGACGGCGCGATCGGTCATTTACAGGAATCGGAATTAGTTCCGGTTCTGCCTCAGCCTCTGGACCTAGCAGGGCTTCAATCAGCTTGCGTGCTAATTCTTTCAGCTTCTCCAGTACCTTATCTATATAGTCCATTTGACTGAGCGCTCCTGAGATACTACCTTAATATTTTATTCACAGTTAAGCAGAAACTGGCGTCCCAACGCACCTCTGGCTTGAAACTGGCTTGATACACATCACTTTATCTTAGGCATAAGCCATTGTTCAAATTTTGTGTTGCGATCTCCCATACTTACTACACTATCACATTAGCAACCTATAGGGTTGGATCATACCAAGGAAAGGTATTGGCTAACAACAGAATAGGGAATAGGAATAATTAGCAAGTTCCCACGTTACCAAGTTCCCTATTCTCCCTTTCGCTCACTTTTTTTCGCAGTTGTGGTAGACGACTTAGCCGTTGACTTGGCTTTAGTAGTAGTTGATTTGGGCGTGGTTTGGGTCGTAGTTTTACTCGTTGTCTTACGTGTGGATTTTGTCGAAGATGCTTTACTTGCTAACAACTCCAGTGCTGTAGAAAGCGTCACATTTTCTACCGATTGACCTTCGGGGATACTCACGTTTGTTTTGGCGTGTTTGATATAAGGACCATAAGGACCATCGTAGATGTTGACTGGTTCGCCATCTTCTGGATGTGCGCCCAATTCGCGTAAAGCAGCTTTAGATTTACTATTAGTGCTGCTGCGTCCTCTTCTCGGTTCAGATAACAATTCCAAAGCCCTTTCTAAAGAAATTGTTAAGACATTATCGCTAGCTTTTAAAGAGCGATAATCTTTCCCTTCCTTACCTTGGTCATGAACAACATAAGGACCAAAACGTCCTAAACTTGTTTGAATTTTGCCACCTGTAACCGGATGAACTCCTAATGTCCGGGGTAGCGCCAAAAGACCAACAGCCATCTCCAGAGTGACATTTTCTGGACTTTGACCTTTGGGTAAAGAAGCTTGTTTGGGTTTGGGGTT
Source organism: Nostocales cyanobacterium PMM_0081 (assembly GCA_949127805.1). Lineage (GTDB taxonomy): Bacteria > Cyanobacteriota > Cyanobacteriia > Cyanobacteriales > Nostocaceae > Hassallia. Next base: position 2,147 of record CASBQC010000317.1, on the reverse strand, counting down.
TTCTTCGGTCTTATCGCCCAACTGAACGTAAGGACCGTAAGCGCCAATTTTCACATAAATCGGTTCGCCAGTTTCTGGATGGCGACCTACTTGGTCCGGACCCTCGGTTTTTTGCCGCAGTAAGACTTCTACCTTTTTCGGATCGAGGTCAGCGGGGGTGAGGTCTTTAGGAATTGAAGCAGTGACAACACCGTTACCATTTTCGACTTCGATGTAAGGACCGTATTTACCAATGCGAACTTTAGCATTGAGATTTTCTAGTTCCACCGTCCTAGCTTTGGTAGCATCAATATGTACGTCTTGTTCTCTAACTAGAGTTTCTAAACCTTTGTCACCCGAATAAAATTCCCGCAGATAGGGTAGCCATTTAGCTTCGCCGGTAGCAATATCATCTAAAGTTTGCTCCATTTTGGAAGTAAAGCTGGGATCTACGATGTCGGGAAAGTGTTTTTCTAGCAAGTCGGTGACGGCAAAAGCGGTGAAAGTCGGGATGAGGGCGTTATTCACCAATTGGGCGTAACCCTTATCAAGAATAGTGCCGATAATGCTGGCGTAGGTACTGGGACGACCGATACCTTCACTTTCTAAGGTTTTCACCAAAGTAGCTTCAGTGTATCTAGCTGGTGGTTGAGTTTCGTGAGCGATCGCCTCTAAGTTGGTGCAATTTGGATGATCTCCGACTTTCATCGGCGGTAAAATTACTTCTTGGTCTTCCAACGCTGCTTCTGGGTCGTCTGAACCTTCGACGTAAGCGCGTAAATAACCGGGAAAATCAATTCGCTTACCAGAAGAACGAAAACCCGCATCTTCAACTTGCAACTGCACCGTAACTTGAGTTTGGCGAGAATCAGCCATTTGACAAGCCACAGTGCGCTTCCAAATCAAATCATACAGTGCGAGTTCTCGACCGCCTAAGCCTGTTTCTTGGGGCGCCCCGAAACTGCTACCCGCCGGACGTATGGCTTCGTGTGCTTCTTGTGCGCCTTTGGATTTCGTGGTGTATTGCCTTGGTTGGGGACTCAGATATGATTTGCCGTAAAGCTTTTCGACACAATCACGGGCAGCCGAAATTGCTTGTTCTGACAAATGCACCGAATCTGTACGCATGTAGGTAATATACCCTTGCTCGTACAACTTCTGAGCAATTCGCATTGTATCTCGTGCAGAAAGGCGCAGTTTCCGGTTAGATTCTTGTTGCAGCGTCGAGGTGGTAAACGGTGGCGCGGGTTTGCGTGTTACAGGGCGTTCCTCAATGTCTGTTACTGTCCAGGGTTTACCAGTCAGGCGTTCTTTGAGCGAAGACGCTTCTTCTTCAGAAAGCAGCACGACTTTGCGCCCAACAATAATTTGACCGGTCGTTGAGTCAAAATCACTTCCTGTTGCTACTTTGGTTCCTTGCAGCGTCACTAACTGCGAGGTGAAAGCAGCTTTTTGATGCTGCAAATAAGCCTTCAAATCCCAATATGTACCTTCATGGAAAGCGCGACGTTGGCGTTCCCGCTTCACCAAAACCCGTACAGCAACCGACTGCACCCGTCCCGCAGATAATCCCCAAGCGATTTTTTTCCACAGTAGCGGTGACAGGGTATACCCCACCAAGCGATCTAAAATTCGCCGCGTTTCTTGAGCGCGAACCAACTGCTCATCAATATTGCGGCAGTTTTTCAACGCTTTTTTAATTGCGTCTGAGGTAATTTCGTGAAATACCATCCGTTTGGTTGGAATTTTCGGCTTGAGTAACTGGTATAAATGCCAACTAATACTTTCACCTTCCCGGTCTTCGTCCGTTGCCAGAATCAGTTCAGTTACGCCTTTCATGGCTTCTTTGAGCTGGGCGACAATTTTCTTTTTGTCTTTGGGAACGATATACAACGGTTCAAAGTCGGCATCTACATTTACCCCCAGTTGCGCCCATTTTTCCCCTTTGACACTAGCGGGAATATCTGTAGCCGACTGGGGGAGGTCACGTACATGACCCATAGACGCTTCCACTCGATAGTCCTTCGGCAGGTAATTGCGAATGGTACGAGCTTTGGTTGGAGATTCAACAATGACGAGAGTTGACATGGAAATTTCAAAAAAATAATAGCTGCAAAGCTAGACAGTCAAATTAACATTACTTCGGCGAAAGGATGTGATTTCATCCT
>CASBQC010000316.1 GCA_949127805.1 Nostocales cyanobacterium PMM_0081 | reverse complement strand
CTCCCTCTCCCCCACTCTCCCCTTCTCCTCCTACGCTTGGGAAATGTTAACGATTTTCCCACCGCGCTTGTGGATTTCTTGGTATGTGGCGGAGAGTCGCTCGTAGGATACGGTGTAAACTTGTACGCTACGACGCACTGCTGCTTTAGAGCCAATTCCACCAGCGATCGCTTGAATCACAAACATGCGAGAATCTCCTTTTGCAGCTCCAGTAATTAACGTCGGTGCTGTTGAGGTAAAGCTACCACCCCCTGATGAAGGTGCCATAATCATGTTTGACAAATTCATCGAGATTTTTGACCGCAAGCGTGAATTTTTACGCCCCATTTGCGCGTTATCACTGTTACCGTCACCGCGATAAAGTTCAAATATGCGGTTATATCCTACCGTCATCATTCCCGGAATTGATTGAAATCCACGGTAATAAGGAACGACAGAAGCACCAAAAGCATTTTCGTATTCTGTGCCGTAAATGTAAGACTCAATATCCGCATCGTAGCCACGAGAAGCGTAAAGGTCTACATGATAAGCAATTTCTGATTGCTCATAAGGAGCGCGTCCTAATAAGTGCTTGTAGCTCAACTCAATAAAACGCCCTTGGGAATTACTGTAAAAAAAGCATTCCTTGTAAAATTCAGATTTTGCTAAAATCTCAATGAATTGTTGAACGTTGATTTTGCCGTTACGTAACAAAGCTTCAGCGCTAGTAAATTTTTGACTTGCATATACTCCTTGACGCCCAAAAATTTGTTCGTAGGCAGCCCGGTAAACTACTCGCAAATCATCTTGGCTCCAATTTTGGCGAAGCTCAACTTTTTTGCCGATTAAATCTCTAATCCCTAGTCTTTCTGCAACAGTCATCTTGCTAATCGCTCCCTTGCAAAGATTTTTCTTATTAATAAAATTGGGTCTTTGAAATTACATAAAGACTGAACTTAATCAAGACAAACAATACTGTTTGTAGTAGCGCTACACTACGACAAAACATTTAATCAAAGAGGGGGAAAGGGTAAAGGAAAAAAGGGTAAAGGAAGAAGTAATTTAAGACACGCATAAAATTTTTCCTTTTCTTTCCCCTTTGGGGTTTAAGAAATACGCAACTTTTGCGCGCTATCCAGCCTATCGTGGGGTCGCAATCCCCATTCAATTTCTTCTTCCCTTTACCCCTTTCCCAACTCCCGTGATTTTGTCTATCTAATTAATCAGTAATTATCTATTTCCAAAGACCCAAGAGTTTTGCCTTAGCTCAATGCGTTGATTGCATAATTGAGGTAAGTATTAGCTTCACCAGCTACGTCACCATTCAAACCATGATTGTCACGGACAAATTCTAAAGCAGCTACATACCAGCTAGGGGATAAACCAAGAGCACTGTTGAGTTCGCTCAAACCTGCAACTACATATTCATCTAAGGGTCCAGTTCCACCGACTACACAGCAATAGCTGATGGTGCGGAGGTAGTGGTCGATGTCACGCACGCACTTAGATTTCCCTTCGCTTGTAGAAGCGTATTGGGGTCCTTGCATTTGCGTGGTGTAGGGGAATTTTTGATAAACGTGATTGGCTGCGGCTTCCGACCATTTCTTACCATTACTAGAGAAGGCTTTGGCTGCGTCTAAACCTGCACCAGCGCGGTTGAAACGACCAAATACCGCTTGTATTTCGGTATTGCTCAGGTAAGATCCGCGAACATCTGCGGAAGCGATCGCTTCAGTCAATGGGGTTTTCATAATTCTCTTTTTCTCCGATAATTACTCAAAAAAATGCTTTGAAAAAATGCTAATTAACCAACTGCGGAAGCAGCGCGATCGAAATAGCTAGCGACTTCAGACATCAACTGGCTGCAATCACCTTTGGTGATACCATTGGAGTCATTAGCAATGTTTAGTGCGGCTTCTTTCATTTTTTGAATTCCTGATGCTACTGCATCACCAGGAGTGCCAAGTGCTTGATAAGTTTCACGCAAACCGTTCAAGCAGCGATCGTCCATTGCACTGGCATCGCCTGCTAATATAGAATAGGTGACATAACGCAGAATAAATCCCATATCGCGGATGCAAGCAGCTTGATTGCGGTTGTGGAAGCAAGCACCACCAGCATTGAATATTTGGGGACGTTCTGCAACTAAGCCACGATAAGCATTTGCCACAATCGAGGAAGCATTACTGGTAAGTCTGTTGACTGTATCTAAGCGCTTATTGCTATCACCAACCATTGCTGATAATGCATTGATTTCGTCACTGCTTAGGTAAGAACCTTTTCTGTCGGCTTGTTCAACTACTCTGGAAAAAGCGTCAAGCATTTCTTAAATTCCTCTGAAAATTATGGCAGCTATTTTGTGGTTAAAAACAATTAAATAATCATTGCCATTAATATAATTTTGGCAATAATTCCACATCAAAAAGACTCGATACACTGCATTAATTTGTAATCAAGTAATTTGAAACAACGTTTTTTTGCTTGTTGTAATTGCTTTTAAAACCTTGTTTGTATTTTATATATCGATTGAGTTCCTTTTTTGTTAAGTTTTTTCAATTTGTGTAAAAGTCTACAGCAATTCGTGAAAATCATTACCAGAAAGGGTTTGTTCAAATTAATTTCCTAAATGCTTTACAATGGAATATTTTTCTTTATAT
>CASBQC010000315.1 GCA_949127805.1 Nostocales cyanobacterium PMM_0081 | reverse complement strand
CTCCCCTTTCCCCCTCTTTTTCATGCCAAATGCATCTTCAAAACACTCTTGGGTGCTTTGCGGACTCTGGCTAAGACTGTTTCTTTGCCTAAACGCTGGCAAGCTTCGTAACGATGGCAACCTGAAAAGCCATAATACTGTCCATCTACTTCTAGGACATCTATCGGTTCTTGCTGCCCGATCGCTTTAATTGATTCCATTAAGGCTTGTACTTTTTGCGGATCGTTTAAGCGGGGTAAAGGACGTTTAATCTGATTTAGTGGAATTTCTTGTACCCTAACCATAAGGGATATCCTTGAGTAGTTCTTTTTTGTGCTTCCACATAAATCATAATCGTTATGACTTCGTTTTGCCAGTTTTTCGCGCAAAACAATCAATGATATCATTAGGTAACTTATGCGACAAAACCACTACGCTGTCAAGCAAATTGATCATCCAGACCAAAGTGGGACTGGGGGCAGAATAAAGTTAGTTACGATGAAAATTACCTTATGGCGATTTTCTTATAGTGTACTGACGACATTTTGCTTATTGGGGCTGACTGGCGCATCAAGTCCTGGGAGCAAAACAAAAGATGTAGAATTAAGAATTGGGATTGTGCAGCGATTTGGAGATAAACCCACTATGGAGCTGCAACTAGAGCCGACAAAAGGCGATCGCTTAAAACTGAAATTTACAGCAAACAAAACAGAGCAAACCTTAGTCACTACTAATCCGGTAAAATTAGAAACAGTTATGCAACCTTTACCTCAACCGATAGTTGAGGAGAAAGTAGTTTTAGGCACTTTCCGTACCTTTGAAACTGCGGAAGACAACGCCCAAGGTTGGCGGAAAAAGGGAATACAAGTAGAAATAGCCCAGCCAGAACGCTGGGAAGTTTGGGCAAAACGTGATGTATACAAGACTCCGTTATTGCGGCGCTTGTTATTGCAAAGCGTGCAAAAAAATACAAAAGCAACAACGGTATACATCGACACCCAAATTCTCAAACAAGTGCCGCGAGTGAGTTGGGTAGTAAATGGCAAGCGCTACAGCCCAAATAATTTAGAAATTAGCACTGAGAAAAACTTGATTCGAGTGAATGAAGGTAAAAAACCAGACAATGCTCGTCTTTATCCAGGGCGGTTGGAGTTACAATCAAATGCTTATGGTACTTACACTTTAGTCAACGAAGTGCCTTTAGAAACGTATTTACGCGGTGTTGTGCCTTATGAAATCGGCAATTCAGCCCCTGTAGCCTCACTAGAAGCACAAGCGATTTTGGCGCGGACTTACGTTTTGCGGAATGTACGGAGATTTGAAGTAGATGGGTATCAATTGTGTGCAGACACTCACTGCCAAGTTTATTATGGGCTGAATGACGTTTCTCCTGCCACAGATAAAGCGATCGCTACCACAAGGGGGATGGTACTGACTTATAAAAATGAGTTAGTGGATGCATTATATTCTTCCACCACAGGGGGTGTGACAGCTTCGTTTAGCGATGTTTGGAATGGTGACGATCGCCCATATTTACGACCGGTACTGGATGCGGCGGTTAATTTTTGGAGTTTATCGGATGAGAGTTTAGCTTCTGAAGAGAACTTTCAGCGGTTTATCAGTCGTAAGGAAGGATTTAACGAAAGCGATCGCGAACTGTTTCGCTGGCGTAAAGAAAGCAGCCTCGAAGACATTACCAAAGGCTTGCAGAAATTTCTGGCAGTGAAAAAGAGTCCCTTTGCCAAGTTTAAAACTATTAAAGAGATGACAGTAGTAGAGCGCAGTCAAAGCGGACGCATACTCAAACTAAATGTCAAAACTGATATTGGCATTTTTAGTTTATACAAAGATGAAGTTCGCAGCGCCTTTGCCGCACCCAGAAGTACACTTTTTTATCTGCAACCTCTGAATAAAGGCGAACCTACTCTGTGGGGATATGCTTTTGTTGGCGGGGGTTTAGGACATGGAGTTGGTTTGAGTCAAACTGGCGCTCAAAGTTTAGCTAAACTCGGTTGGGCGAGTGCCAAAATTCTCCAGTTCTACTATCCCGACACGCAAATTCAAATTTTGAGCAGCAAAATTAAGCCGTAAGTTGAACTTCCACGCGCTTATACAAAAAGCAGCAGACACAATAGAGGTATAATTTATCCTCATTTGTGCTGCTACTTTTGTTTAAGAGTCTCTCATCAAGGAATTGCAAGAGATTTATGAAAGTTGATTAGTGAAGCGCCAAACTCTTAGTAAAGGTCTTCTTCTTTGTGGGTTTCAATGGTGACATCAGAGGTTGGGTAGGCGACACAAGTCAGCACGTATCCAGCTTCCATTTGATCGTCATCTAAGAAAGATTGGTCAGATTGGTCAACAGTACCCGATACCAGCTTACCTGCACAGGTAGAACAAGCACCAGCGCGACAAGAATAAGGTAGGTCAAGACCAGCTTCTTCAGCAGCGTCTAGAATATAGGTATCATCATCAACGTCGATAGTTTGGTTAAGACCTTCAGCTTCGTTGAGCAGTGTCACTTTAAAAGTTGCCATTTTTTAATCTCCTCTTTTGCAGACCGTATAAGTTATCCTAAAGCAAACTTGCGGCGGTTCTCATCAGATCAGCCGTTTATTCAAATTTGCTTCAATTCTGATACTACGAGAAAAACTAAACGATGTAACTGGAATTTGAACGCGATTAGTAATGAAATTTAGTTAGGTAATACTGATGAGTTTTACTTATATATATTTTTATTTATATTGACGCTCCAGAAAGGACTATAATCTGGAAAAATCCCGAATTTATGAACGAATAACTGAGATTACGGAAGTTGTCATTGGCGATATTAGCGTTGGTGAGGGGTTTACAGATTTACCATAGCGGTATAAGCGGCAAAAGCAATTTATTCAGTTTTATACAGAAAATCGATAAACACAATTGGTGAGGATAATGTACAATGAGAGCGGCTTTTTTGGAAAAAGCAAGTGTGCGCGTGGGTTTGATTGGTACTGGGTATGTGGCAAAATTAAGGGCTGAAGCATTTGTTCATGATGAGCGATCGCTCCTCCTTGCCATTGTTGGTAACACAAAAGAAAAAACAGCAGCTTTAGCTTGCGACTATCAAACAGAAGCGATGAGTTCTTGGCAAGAGCTAGTAGAGCGCGAAGATATAGATTTAGTGGTAATTTGTAATGTAAATCGAGATCATGGAGCGATCGCCAAAAAAGCACTCCAAGCTGGCAAACATGTAATTGTCGAATATCCACTTTCTTTAGATGTGGTCGAAGCAGAAGAACTTGTTGCCTTAGCCAAAGCTCAAAATAAACTTCTCCATGTCGAACATATCGAACTTTTAGGCGGTTTGCATTTAGCTTTAAAGCAATATTTACCACAACTTGGGGGTTTATTTTATGTGCGCTATAGCACCATCAAGCCAGAACACCCTGCACCGCGTAAGTGGACTTTTAACCATGAATTATTCGGTTTTCCCTTAATGGGTGCGTTGTCTAGATTACATAGATTTACTGATTTGTTTGGTGAAGTTACTACAGTTAACTGCCATCAACGATTTTGGCAAACAGAAACAGAATATTACCAAAGCTGTCTTTGCATTAGTCAACTATGCTTCAACAACGGACTTTTAGGGCAAGTAGTTTATGGCAAAGGTGAAACTTTATGGCAAGCAGAACGCAAGTTTGAAGTACATGGTGAAAACGGTGGCTTGATTTTTGAGGGCGATAAAGGAGTTTTAATAGAAAATGGGAAAACAACACCGATAGAGGTGGGTACGAAGCGGGGTTTATTCGCCAAAGACACAAACATGGTGTTAGATTGTCTTCTTAATGGCACTCCTTTGTACGTTACTCCAGAGGCAAGCTTGTATACTTTAAAAGTTGCTGATGCCGCAAGACAAGCAGCCGAGACTGGTTTAACTATGTATATGAATCATGTCGATGACGCATAAAAATCTCTCTATAAGAATAAGAGTCTGCTGTGTTGATACTCAAAAATTTACTAAGCTGATGAAGAAACAATTGATAATGGGATTAACTTTGGTTGTCATAGCTACAGGGGCTGTAATGACAGCTATTCAACCAGCAGCAGCAGGTTACAGATGGGTAACTGGAAGAAATGGTTATGTACCTCCAAAAGCTGTAGTGGGTGGGTTCGATGGTGAAAATTTATATGTTTGCTCAATCGGTGTAGGTATTGGGAAGTTAGTTCCAAAACAGAAAAAATGCTATGTGCCTTACAACGGAAACGAATCCGGATACGATAAGTATCAAGTACTCGTTGTAGATAATTTTCACTGGGCACCTCTTACAAGCGATCTCGATCTACCCCCAGGTGCCATCACTGGGGGAACAGATGGCGTAAAAGGTGGTGAACCCGTATATGTCTGTAATGCTGTTGTCGCAGGTAAATGGATACCTGGGAAATACACTGCTTCCCATAATGTCTGCTACGTACCCTATAAAGGGAAGGAGATTGAAGTTAAAAATTTTAATGTGTTGATTTCACGCTAACAAATACCCAATCATTTTAGTTGATCTCGCAAAACCAATAGTACCCCCAATACGGTTCGGATAAGACTCGATCCCCCCCTTAAAAAGGGGGACTATGAATGGCTCTATTTCCCCCTTTTTCAGGGGGATAATGGGGGATCTTCAAGAACTATGCACCTTAACCGAACCGTATTGATAGTACCCCTTCTTCTGTCAAAGACGCGATCGCCCAATTCGCCCAATTCGCTTATTCAAGCTTTCGGCAGTAGACATCGACCGCTCTTTGATAAACCCCTGAGTTAACTCAGGGGTCTTTATGCGTTGCCCGAAACCCTTGTAGAGACGCGAGGAACATCGCGTCTACATCATAATGTAATCTATCGGTCATAATATCGTGAAAATTGAAATTGTAGAGACGTAGCAATGCTACGTCTCTACGAGAATGGCACTAAGATAAGCCTAAACTCTTATTTAGCCTCGTTCCCAGCCTCCGGGCTGGGAATGTATTTCGAGAGGCTCTGCCTCTGGTTAAACCACTGGAGGCAGAGCCTCCCATTCCGGGGTTCCCAGCCCGGAGGCTGGGTAGAGACGCAAGGGTATCGCCGTCTCTACAAGGGTTTTTAGGCTTAACTTACTCTAAGAAATTTGACTGGGGAGTAGTTACACCATTACGACCAACTGCGGGTATTTCCACTAGCTGATCTCTAGCAGTAGGAGTCCCATTAGTATTGCCACTGGAAGTCACTGAAAATTGATTCCCAGGATGTCCATTGGGGACGAACAATTGCGGATGGTCAAAGGGTGCTTTTTCCAGGAGGACTCGCTCATCAGTGAGTCCGGTTCTTAAAAAAGCGACCAAATCAGCTTTTTGCTGTGAGTTTAAGCCCAAAAGCGCTCCAGATGGAACGGAAGCAGGTCTGTCGTCACCTCGACCACGATTGTAGAAGTCAACGACTTGTTCCAGGGTTGCCATCCCACCGTTATGCATATATGGAGCTGTCAAGGCAATGTCACGGAGGGTAGGTGCTTTGAACAGTGATGTGGTAGTGTTTCCGGCTCCAGGGTCATCTGAGGCAGGTCTGATACCATAGTTAGCGAAGAAACCGTTAGTGGCAGCATTAATCAACGGATTGCCAGAATCAGTTGAAGCTACTCCTGCGGTTCTTCTCACCGAAGCTCTGGTGAATTCTGGAATTGTATGGCAGGTGTTACAATTAGCGCCACCATTAGTTCCACGAGTTGTAGGCGTGCCGTTTGTACCAGTGACAAACGCAGTCAGACCGCTTTTTTCTTGAGCAGTTAGAGCACTGGTATCTCCAGCCTGGAATTTATCGAAAGGTGTCTGGTCAGATACAAGAGTAGAGATATACTTTTGCATTGCTAACCCAGAGAATAACGAGAAGTTCCAATCCCTGAGTTCAAACTGATTTTCAGGTAAAGTCTGTCCAACCGCATGTTGTTGTAGGATTGTTCGACTTCCATCAGCATTAAGTTGAATGATTTTATTTGAGTTCCACCATTCCTTCTTAAAGGCTTGCTTAATCAGATTATCGTAGCTGGTCTTTAGACCGGGCTGAGGTGATCTGCTATCAGCACCTAAAACACTGTCTTCCGGATGTACAATTTGCTTGCCTAGGGGTGTGAGGGTGTTTAATTTCTTACCTGCTCTCGACAGAAACTTACTGCCGATTTCCGGTAAGTCACGACCAGCAGCAGATGTCTCAAATGGACTCACTAGTGGTTCTGTTACTAGGGAAGCTAGAGAGGAATTGTTGAGGGCAACTGAAACTTGAGTTAGTGTGTTTGGCTTGTCTGCTTTATAAACAAAAGCATTAGAGTCTGCTGCACCCTGAGTATTGACCCCATTGAAGATTTCCTTAGCGCGACCATTCCAAAACTGGAGTTTATTGAAGATGGTATTAATTACCGTTGGGGTATTACGCGGCTCAACTCGGCGCACATTAATTCCATTGATTTGAAAACCGTCTGTATCTGGCGTAGATGTAACATTATCCGCTGCTTGACCTGGAACGGTTTTTATGAGAGTGCTATGGAATACACCTTGGGATGAAGCGACATCATTAACGTCAGAAAGAACTGTACTGGCTCGATTGTTAGGATCTGCCAGTTTGTGAAATGGAAAATCTGCCGCAGTGAGTTGATAGTTTGGACCACCACCTACCTGGAAAGTTGTATCTTTCAGTGATGCTAAAAGACCAGGACTGATTTGATTCTTTGATCTGTTATCAGCTCCCGCTTTAAAGTGACAACTAGCGCAGGATTGAACGCCATCACTACCAAGTTGCATATCCCAAAATAGGGATTTTCCTAGCTTGAGTAGGGCTGTTTCGTCGTCAACAAACTCTGCGAGATTGCTTGGTTGAGCCACTGCTGTTAGGAGTGGTGGGTTCGCTGGGGTAGGGTCTCCAGGTGTAGCTGCTGGAAGACTAGTTATGGCATTTAAGGGAGCTGGGTTCCGTGTTAGTTGTGCGGATACCAAACCTCCACTAGCGATCGCCAGAGAAACCATCACAAAAATTGCCACAAAGCGTGAAGTTCTTTTTGAGACTACGCTGACCCCTAACCTGAGGTACAATAAAGTCGTCAAAAATACAATCAGTATAATTGCGGCTACAAAATTTCCCATTTTATTTTGACCGAATAAAATTATACAGTACACTCGTAAGTATAAATCATCGGGGGCTGATAAAGAATATACTATATATTCTATTTACGGAGAAAATTATCCAGCAATTAAGCTCCTGGACTGACAGATCAAAGAGCTAGACGAAGAATCCGGTCTAAGGTAAGAAAAAGCAAACTATGTAAAGATAAATAAATACGGAGAATGTATCTACCTAGGTGACAAACAATATGGGGTCTCGTTTAAGGCTATTTTTAACTCGTGAGCAAGACAAAACTCTGTTAAGGAATGAGAACTGCGGATGTACCACAGATTCTCTATTAAGATTTACTGAATTTAGCTAGCCTTCGCGGACTTTGTTCGTGTAGCCGTTGAATACTGATTATTAACTATTAGACATCTCCAGAAAAGACGGAAAGACGCGATTTATCGCCGTCTCTACAAGGGTTTCGGGCAACGCATAATTAATTGTTGGAGATGTCTATTGATTAACTAACGTAATCACGGTAACTTCCGGACCAGAAAACAAGTCTCTTCCCTAATTCAAGCGTCCCCAGTTAGATTAAATTTATATGAAAAGCGAAACCATCGTTCTTTTATCTCACAGAGAAATAGACAAAATGCGTCAAGCCGGACGTTTGGCAGCCCAATTATTACACCATCTTGAACCAATGGTCAAGCCGGGAGTTAGCACTTTGCAACTCAATGATGAAGCAGAACGTTGGACGCAGGCACATAAAGCGAAAAGCGCACCTTTGGGCTACAAGGGTTTTCCCAAGTCAATTTGCACCAGTGTAAATGAGGTAGTTTGTCACGGCATACCTAACGCCAAACAAATCCTCAAAGAAGGCGATATAATTAATATTGATGTTACACCGCTAGTTGAAGGCTACCACGGCGATACATCGAAAACATTCTTTGTCGGTACGCCATCGCCAAAAGCGAAAAAACTGGTTGAGGTGACACAAGAATGCCTGAAACTAGGTATTGCTGAGGTGAAACCAGGGGCACGAGTTGGCGATATTGGTGCGGCAATTCAAGAATACGCAGAAGCGCAAGGCTTTTCTGTAGTGCGAGACTTTGCTGGACACGGTGTAAGTAATATTTTCCACACTGCACCGGAGATTCTGCATTATGGCACGCGAGGCAAAGGCAAGCGTCTGAGAGCGGGGATGGTTTTTACTATCGAACCAATGATTAACGAAGGCACTTGGGAAGTCGAAATTCTCAGCGATAAATGGACAGCTGTGACACGCGATCGCAAACTATCCGCTCAGTTTGAGCATACCCTCGCTGTGACTGAAGACGGCGTAGAAATCCTCACCCTACGCGAAAGCGAAACGTAATCTTTCTTAACCGTAGTCAGGACTTCAGTCCTCTTCCGGACAAGGACTGAAGTCCTGACTACAAAATACTCATCTTCCCAATTTATTTGGAATGCCTTCACAACCACCGGGAATTTTACCTCTGCTTTTTTCACCACACCAAGCGCAGCAGTAGTAACGATTAGCTTCAGACATGCGCTGGACATCGGTAAAATCGGCATTTTCAATGACAGCGCCGGTGTGTTCCCCAGTTTCGTATTTTGGTGGTTCGGTGCGACTACGTGGTGATGCTACTTCAGCGGAACCGTAAAATAAGCGAGTGCCATTCAAGTCGGCTTGATTGAGTTTAGCATCGTATAAAATAGTGCGGCTCATATTTGCCTTTACTAAGTCACAGTCGCTGAGATTAGCACGCACAAGATTAGCTTCGCTTAAGTCTGTCCAGCGCAAATCTGTGGCAGAAAGGTCAGCACCTGCAAGCATTACACCTAAATCGATGACGCGCACTCCTTCGAGCCGGTCTTCAGCGTAACCACCGACACCGTTAAGAATCGCTCGACCTAATCGGCGATCGCGTTTTAAGGGTGTAAGCAATTTCGACCGCGAGAGAAAGCGGAGAATTTTCGCTTTGCCACTACCATCTACACTACTAAGTATTGCCGCAGTTCGTCCTTCTGCGATCGCTCTTTCTTGGGGCCAATCTTCTAATAGTCCTTGTTCATCTAATACTAAGTCGGAAACCCCTTGGAAATACGAATCTATTGTCTGCTGCTGGGTGATAACATTTTGCTGCACTGTGAGCAGATTTTGCTGAATTGTCAAGTCTTTTGATATAACGTATTGTCGCCACGCAACATAAACGGCGATGATGGCAATGAGAATTTGCCCCAATGCACCAAACCAGTCTGCTAATGTTCCCGAAGCTTCCCAGTTAATTTTCCGTCCCCAAGCTAGCAAGCGCGAACCGATACCACCGAACTTGATTAAGCCAAAAATCGATACTAACAGTCCCAAAAAGGCAACAAGCAGCGTTCGTTCTTGAAATGAGAACCATTCGTCTACGACAATTTGTAACCAAGGTATCAGTATTATCAGTGATAATACTAAAGTTAATAGTGTGCCGCAGATGCCAATTATCCAGTTATTGATGGCTATTCCGATGAAAGTGATGGCGATCGCGATCAAAATAATCAGAATTACCCTTGGCTTAACTGGTACGCTTTTAGTAATGCGTTGTTTCAGGAAGGAACGCGCTTGTTTTAGAGCTGTTACGTTTTGCTGAGATTGCAATGAAGCACCCATTGCGATCGCTTGTTGAGTCGCTAGCTTTTCTGGAGTCAAGCAATTCTCACCTGCACCACCGTCAAAGTCATCTGGTTCCAAGTCGTGTTCTGGCACTGGATCTGGGGTTGGTAGATGGGATGAGTTCGAGTTGGATTCAATCGTCATATTTTCTATTTTGCCCTTGGACGCTCACCTGGACACTCATTGGACTACCTGACACTTATATGTGTCTGTGATGCTGCATGAATATTTCACTTCGCTTGCGCTGTCCAATGAGTGTCTATCGTTTGTGAAACCCCAGCAGACTTCAGTTCTACAGCTGTTTTATCGTAGCCGCGATTTGTCCGGGTTGGGCAACAGCTATAGGTTATGATAGGCGATCGCTTATAAAAGAGCGCTACTGCTTGGGATGGTCCAGACTTTAAATAATTTAAGAAGGTACTAATTCGGCGATCGCTAACCAATAATCCCTACAGCCAAATTACTTATGTCAAAATTTAGACATCTGTTCTACTAACTAAATTGTATTATTTTTAATATCTTTTCTCTAGCTCAATT
>CASBQC010000314.1 GCA_949127805.1 Nostocales cyanobacterium PMM_0081 | reverse complement strand
TCCCCTCTCCTTGTTAAGGAGAGGGGTAGGGGTGAGGTCATATGATGTGCAAATCGGTATGAATAATCTGTTAGCGTCCCTAATCCCCAATCAGCGGTGACTACATTAGAAAATACAACTTGCATGGAACTAAAAAATCTCTCTTTTGTTGGGAAAAACAAAGGTGTTCTTAAGGGATTGCTAAAGTGGGTGAATCTCCGACCGGAGGAGAGCGATCGCACATTCTTAATGTTTGCTTTTTATACAATTACATCTATAGGATTACGCTGGTCTGAGGATAGTACAGTCGCGCTTTTTTTAGATCAATATGGCGCAAAGTCGCTGCCTTGGATTTATATTGCCAGTGCAGGGGTTGGTTCTGTACTGGTTTTTTTTTATTCTTGGCTGCAAAAGATTTTTCCCTTGCGTTTGGTAATTGTGGCGATCGCACCTTTTATGTTCGTGCCGCTAATTTTACTACCTTTTGGTTTGCAAGTTTCACCGTTTCACGTCATTAGCATATTTCTACTGCGCTTGTGGGTAGATGCCTTTTACATTATCAACGACCTCAACACCTCAATTGCCGCCAATCAATTATTCAATATTCGCGAGATTAAGCGCACCTACCCATTAGTCAGCAGTGGTATTTTAGTCGCTGATGTCCTCAGCGGTTTTAGTTTACCTTTGCTGCTGCTATTTGTCGGGCTGCATAACGTCATCGTTCCCTTCGCTGCTAGCTTCATCGTTTTGGGAACCGGAATTCTCTGGTATCTCACTCACAACTATCGTCAAGCTTTTCCCAATACTCCCCAACGACTCATTCCCACAGCATCACGTTCTACAAGAAGCCGTCTCACTGGTCCTGTGAAGCGCTATGCATTGCTATTGTTTGCGTTTTTTGCGTTGCTGCAAATCATGGGGATTTTAATCGATTTTCAGTATCTTACCCAACTGAAGTTAAATTATAACGACAAACAAATCGCCAGCTTTCTGGGGATATTTGGTGGAATCACCGGACTGTGCGAGTTAACTATGCAGTGGTTTATCTCCAGCCGATTGCTTGAACGTTCTGGAGTGTTTGTTGCCGTTGCCACATTACCAGCTAGCGTCATAGTTTTGATACCAATAATTATTCCGATACTCGGTTTATTTGTAGCGACGCAAGGGCAAAACTTTTTCTGGGGTTTAGTGATTATCAAGTTTCTAGACGAACTTCTGCGCTATACCTTTGTTGCAAGTAGCGGACCGCTGTTGTTTCAACCAATACCCGCGAAAATTCGCTCTCGTGTGCAAACATTTTCCGGTGGAGTTGCGGAAGCCTTTGGTGCTGGTGTGGCAGGTGTAGTAATTTTAGTTACTTTGTGGCTGTGTACGCGGTTTTTGCCGATGACGGGACACGATTCAGTGTTATTGCTAGAAACAGCGATCGCTGGTGTGATTTGTCTCGGTGTAATTTGGTTACTACAAAAAGGCTATGTTGAACTGTTAGTTTCAAGTGCAGAACAAGGTCAAATTAGCGCTTCAAATATAGATTTGCCATTATTCAAGCAGGTAGTAGTAAAAACTTTAACAGAAAGAGGCACAGAGGCTGATAAACGCTCTTGCATTGAACTTTTATCTCAATTTGACCTTCAATGTGCCGCAGAAGTTTTAGCATCAATGTTAGTCAAACTATCTCCAGATTTACAAAAATCTAGTTTGGAAGTGATGCTTGCAGCAGGTGCAAATGCAGCTTATTTACCTGAAGTCCGCACTTTATTAGCATCCCAAGAAAATCTTACTCCAGAAGTGTTTGCTCTTAGCTTACGTTACATTTGGCTAGCTGAACAAAATCCCGATTTAGGGAAACTAGAAGAGTATCTACACCCGCGAGAAAACTCACTTATTCGAGGTACTGCCGCTGCCTTGCTGTTACGTCAAGGAACACCAATGCAAAAGGTAGCAGCAATGCATACTCTGCGAAAAATGCTGACTCATAAACTTGAACTTGAACGGATGAATGGAGTCAAAGTATTAACAGAAGCAGTTTATTTACAAGCGCTGCGAATTCACATTCCCAATTTATTGCAAGATGACTCTTTACGGGTGCGTCGTGCTGTATTAGAAATGATTGTCGCAAATCAATTAGAGGAATATTATTCAGCGTTACTAGCGGGGCTTTGCTATAAGTCAACTCGCAATACAGCAATGCTTGCTTTAGTGAAACTGGAAAATGAAGCTTTACCGATGCTTTTAAGCCTTGCTACTAATATTTATAAACCGGATGTACTGCGAATGTACGCGTGGCGCACAATTGGTCAAATCCCCACCTTGGAAGCGATGGATATTTTATGGGAGCAATTAGAAATATTTCGAGGTACAAGTAGAGATCATATTCTGAAAACCTTACTTAAAAGGCAGAAACAAGAAGGAATTGTCAGTTTAGTGGATGCGTTATATCAAAGAAAAGTTGAAAGGTTAATTGAGCAAGAATTAACCTTGTTAGGTGAGATTTACGCCGCTTACATAGACTTTACAACTCAAGGAGAAGTATATGCAAATTATATATCTTTTAAAATAAAAGAGATAGAAACGTACCAATCAACTCAGAGTGTAACTACTATATTATCTTTGCTGGAACGCGCACTTTTAGAATTAGAAATTGATGTAAAAGAGCGGTTGATCATGTTGCTGAAACTAATTTATTCTCAGGATAATATACAGGCTGCGGCGTTTAATCTTCGGTCTGAGTCAGCGGTAAACTTAGCACGGGGGTTAGAAATTTTAGAACATACAGTTAATTTGCCGAGTAAATCTGTATTGGTGAATATTTTTGATCGGCGATCGCCTGAAGAAAAGCTACAGCATATAGTGTCTAAAGGAATGGCTGAATATCAACAAATGTTATTAAGCGATCGCACTCGCAGATTGATCGGTCTGGGAAATTTACTTTCCGATTGGTGCTTGGCTTGCTGTTTTCATTTTGCCCAAGTTGCTTGTATTCGATTGCCAATTTCCGAAATTATCTCAACCCTGCGTCATCCTACCGGATTTGTGCGAGAAGCAGCGATCGCCTATTTAAGTGTAGTTTCACCCCGCGTTCTTCTAGAACTTTTACCTCAGTTGAAAAACGATCCACACCCTCTTGTAATCGCTCAAGTTAAGAAGTTGATGGTTGATGGCAGTCCTATTTGATTTGTAAAAAAAGGCTTTTGAGAAACGAACCGCAGAGACACAGAGAGCGCGGAGGAAGAGGAAGGAGAGAGTTTAACCCTCTTATTTAGGATTGCTGTATCAACTATCAACTAACCACCAACCACTATCAACCATCAACATTTATGCTAACTAGCGTTGACCGTTTATTATTTGTTCGTCAAGTCCCGATTTTTGAGAAATTACGGGATGATTTTATTGTTCGGCTGGCTTCGGTGATGGATGAACTTTCGTATCCTGGTAATTATGCCATTTTTAAACAGGGAGAAGAAGGGCGATCGCTTTATATTGTTGTTTCCGGTAAAGTTAAAGTTCATATCGGTGATAAACTTCTAGCTGAAGTTCATAAGGGAAAATACTTTGGAGAAATGGCAGTATTTGATACCGAACCTCGTTCCGCTTGTGCAACCACTTTAGAACCTTGTGAATGTTTAGAACTAACTCAAGAGCAACTATACGACGCGATAGAAGAAACTCCAGAAATAGCTGTAAATATTATTCGTGAATTATCTTGTCGCATTCGACAACTCAATCAGAAAATCAATGCGATCGCCTTAAAAAATTAGACTATATTGCACTCATTCCTCTTCTTTGCGTCTTTGCGCCTTTGCGTGAGATATTATATCTTGACTAAAATGCCACTTTCATGCATTGCGCTAAAAACCGTTGTGGAATCTCTGGACACGCTCCCCAATGCATATGAATATAAGAAGCGTGAAGATTTGGCAAACTCCATCCTTCATCACCTGTTGCTTCCTCAGAATCGCAACGATAAGTTTGAAACATCGGTAAATTAGGTTCTGGTATTAAACGGGAACGATGAAACTCGTGTCCGTAAACTGTTGCACCTGCGTTTACTAGCAGATTATCTTGCAAAGCAATTGCACGACGATACCCCAAAGTTAAACGTCCACCCATCACAGATGTTGTCGGCAAAACTCCCACCATCGACCAAGATTTCCCCTCAAAATCAACAATTTCTTCACACAAATACATCAATCCCCCACACTCAGCGATTGTAGGTATTCCGGCAAGAATTGCTGTTTTAACTGCTTCACGAGCAGTAGTATTTTCTGCAAGCTGCTGGGCAAAAACTTCTGGAAAACCACCACCAAAATACATTCCCTGGACATTTTGGGGTAACTCAGCATCTTCCAGAGGACTCCAAAAAATTAGTTCTGCACCTAGTTTTTGCAGCAAGTCGAGATTATCTTGATAGTAAAAATTAAAAGCGCGATCGCG
>CASBQC010000313.1 GCA_949127805.1 Nostocales cyanobacterium PMM_0081 | reverse complement strand
CCTCTCCCCCACTCCCCAAACCCCTGACATCATGTCCGGAAAATTACTTATGATGTAAAGACGTTCGGTCCGGAACGTCTCTACGACGGTTGCGACGTTTTTATTACTGTTAATTAAACGGACATGATATGACATCAAAACCGCTGACCGGTGGTAACTTCAAATTTTACTTCTCCCTGGTCACTAATTCCCAAGTCACCGCGAATCAACCCAAACGGTGACTTGACTCGCAATCCTAACCCGTAACCAAAACCACTTCCGGGTTTACCTCGCACTATACCCGGTTCCCCTAACACAGTTTTGCTAGATCCAAAATCAGAACCGAAGTCTGCAAATAAAACTCCTCCCACTCTTTGCAAAATCGGGAAACGATATTCTACAGAAGCCAAGCCATAACTACGTGCGCTTGCGACTCTACCACCTCCGTAACCTCTAATAGAATTCTGTCCACCCAAATCAAATGCGTTTGCGGGTGGAAATTCGCCGATATTTGTTCCAGCTTGCAAATTCAAAGCTAACATTTCTCTATTTTCTGTTGAGCCATTACTACCTATCCAAGCAACTGGTACATATAAAATATAGTTACCTTGCAATCGATTGCTAGCAATTTTACCGAGTCCGATGGGAATAGCTTGTTCGGTGCTAAGAGTGAGAAGCGATCCTTTAGTTGGATTGTTACGGCGATCGCGTTCATCTTTGCTAACAGCAAGCGACACTGTAACTAAATCATCAATACCAGTCCCGCTGACCGAAAGAGGGTTTCCCAATCTATCGATTTGTGCCACATTATAATCGCGATCGCGCAAGCTAATTCTCGTGTAATTTAAACCTAAAGCTGCATCCCAATCATCAAAAGATTTTAAAACAGCAAAAGAACCGCCAAATCTTCCTTCTCGTGCGGTGCTACCTTTTTCTAACTTGATATCATCGTTGAAGGTTCGAGATAAATCTCGTTCGCGAAAAGCCCGAAAGCTATAGCCTAAGCGGTTTGGTTCTCCTCGACGATAAGGGCTGATAAAGGAAGTGTCAAATTGAACATCTTTACCGCTGACTTGAATGCTAGTATCTAATTGTTCATTAAGTCCGTTGATATTTGCATCTCGATAACCTATCTGACCATAAAGCCCAACATCACCGTTATCACCACCGCCAAAGTTCCAAGAAGGAAATTTATTCTCTTTAATGTAATAGACGATATTAAGGCTTGTATCATCTTCTTCTAAAACAAAGTTGACTTTATCAAATGAATTTAATCTCCTTAATCTTTCTACGTCTTTTTGAAATAAATCATTACGAAATATTTGACCTGGTTTTAATCTCAGATTGTTAATGATAAAATTTTTCTGAGTCCGTCCTTCGATGAGCCTACCTTTTTCATCTACCCAGTTATCTTTATTATTGAGAAAACGGATTTGGATATCTTTAACAATTTTCTCGCTAACCTCACCCCTCTCAACACTCTTGTAAGACGTGGGGAGTGGTTGGGAAACATTCTCTATGTCAGTCTCTACGATTGACGGCAAGTTGGTATTATTAGCAGATTCAGATTCTGCCCGCACCTCGTAACTCCAACTAACCAACATCCCGACAATCAAAATTACAATTTGAATACGCATATCTAAAACTTTATCATTCCCCACATCTTGATAACAGTTAAATTGTTCCATTACAAGAGATCGCGACTCGATTTAAATCGCTCTCTTCAAATTTGCTATCATTCAGCGTAGAATAACAACAAAGTAACCTATAGCGTTTACTTTAGCGGAAAAAGTTCAGCAATTTAATTTGAATGTCAGTTTCCGGACCTGCAACTAGAAACGCAGAATCGGCAAATTTCGGCGCACCTGTGAGAATTTTCGGGTTTTGAGAAAAGCCAAACTCTTCTGTGGGAATACCGAACGGATTGCGATTGAGAATACCGTCACCGTTAGCATCATGATAAGCAGCGATCGCATAATTTCCGGCTTTTAAGTTGTCAAATTTAACTGTCAGCGGTGCCTTTTCTAGTTTGACACAACGGGCAGCCACCGCGCGATCGCTGCTGCCAGGAAATCCTCGTCCACCCGAAAACAAACTCAAGCAAACTTGCCCACGCTGGCTTTTCAACCCGTTAATCGTGACGGTAAGGCTACTGTTTGACACTGCTTTTGCTTCTTGTAAAGCTATCAAGTTTATCACAGCGGTTAAAAGTAAAAGGCTTTTGAAAGTACGTTGCATTGTCATTGACTCCTATGTAAAACACTACAATTTTACGCAGTAATTTGATTAAAACGATCATTATTTGTCGATTACAGTCGCAAATACTAGCTACGTTATTGGTATAATAACGCTGGGAGCTTTGAGATAGTTTATACGTAGACGAGAAAAGCGATCGCTATAGTTCCAATATTTCTCTCGAATTAATAGACATCTGTTAGAAATTAATTATGCGTTATCACCAAACCATTGTAGAGACGTAGCAGTGCTACGTCTCTACATTCTTTTTCACGCTTGTGTCTAATCGATATCTGCTCAGTTAAAGAAAATCAAATTAAGCGCATATTTTTACTGATGGGGTCAAAACCTCTGGCAAATCGGGTACTTTCATCGTAAAAAGCACCACTGAAATTAGCTCCATACAGCTTGACATTATTTAGTTTCGCTCCCCGCAGATTAGCTTGACTTAAATTTGCTCCGCTGAGGTTAGCTCCAGTCAAGTTTGCTCTGGATAAGTTAGCTCCCTCAAAGTTAGCTCCCCATAATTTTGCTCTGGCTAAGTTCGCTGCA
Source organism: Nostocales cyanobacterium PMM_0081 (assembly GCA_949127805.1). Classification (GTDB taxonomy): domain Bacteria; phylum Cyanobacteriota; class Cyanobacteriia; order Cyanobacteriales; family Nostocaceae; genus Hassallia. Next base: position 1,561 of record CASBQC010000313.1, on the reverse strand, counting down.
CTCAAGTTTGCAGCCCATAAATTGACTCCGGGTAAATAGGCTTTAATCAGCTTAACTGCACTTAAATCCGCTCCCGTAAAGTCTCTTTCCCCAGCGACATAACGCCGTTTCAGTTCATCTGCATTCATTTTTACCTGTTAATAATTGCATAATTTTGTCTGAAAATACGAATTGATCCTACCTAAATTATATTTGCCCCAATGTGGGGATTATTTGCATTTTTGGATTCAGTAGACATAGAAAGTGAAAAAGAATGTAGAGACCTAGCACTGCTAGGTCTGAATTTTGGATAACGCATATTTCAATTTGGTCGATGTCTAGTAGACATCTCCAGAAAAGACGTAGAGACGTTCGGTCCGGAACGTCTCTACAAGGGTTTCGGGCAACGCATAGTTCATTTCCACTCCATCGTTTCATGACGGGGTTGTTCACCACCGATACGTTCAATTTTACCAAAACAACAAGGGAGGGTTTTTCCGTAGACAAATATGGACAGGCTTCTCCCAGGGGGAGACGCGAAGCGCGAACATCTGGGTGACTGGTGGGGTATCGCGGATCTAAAAAACAAGCCTGTCCATATTTGTCAAGGCTAAGTGCAGCGGCATAGAAAGTAAAAGCGAATGCTATCGGTATCAGGCTTAATCAACTTGTTCAAACGCGATCGCAGTTTTGCATATTGGGTATCGGTAAGCTGACACTCAAACACGCTATATTGTACCCATTGCAAGACTTAAGGGTGCTGTGAATTTTGGTACGGCGTTTATCTTCTTTTATTTATCCTTCATCCTTCACACTTCATACTTTAGCTGACTTCCGCTTTGCGGTACTAGCCATTTTTCTAGGATGCATTCTCCCCATTTTTCCGATGTGAAGAGCGAAAACAAAACGGCAAAATATGAATATCAAGAACGTTTGCGGAGAAATTTTATGTCTTCATTACTGGATCTGTCCAACAATTTAGCCGATATTGTAGAGCAGGTTGGGAGTGCTGTTGTTGCTGTGAATGGTGGCGGACGCATTTCTCCCAGCGGTATTCACTGGCGAGATGGTATCATCGTTACCTCTGACGAGTCGCTGCAACGGTATGAAGAAATTACTGTCACCACTACAGATAATCGCACAGTACCAGCTACACTCTTGGGTCATGACTCTAGCACCGATGTAGCTGTCTTCCAGCTAAAAGGCGGAGAAATTTCTGTGGCGAAAATTGGCGACGCGACAACACTCAAAGTTGGTCATTTAGTACTTGGGTTAGCAAGAAGCAGCGAGGGTGACTTAAAAGCGGCTATGGGTGCAGTGAGTGTTGTTAGTGGTGCTTGGCGAAGCATGAGCGGTGGTAATATTGACTCATTCATCCGTCCAGACATCACTTTTTATGCTGGCTTTGCAGGTGGACCCCTCGTAGATGCTGCTGGTTTCGTGGTAGGAATGAATACTTCGGGACGGCGCGGTACTGCTTTGACTATTCCCGCTTCTACAGTCAATCGCGTAGTTGACCAATTAATTGCCAAAGGACGCATTCCACGGGGCTATTTGGGATTGGGAATGCAACCTGTACGTT
>CASBQC010000312.1 GCA_949127805.1 Nostocales cyanobacterium PMM_0081 | reverse complement strand
TATTTATATTTTTTATTCATAATTATTACGATTCCTTGTTATCAGCAACCTACGACCATTAAACCACTGAATCGGTTATTATTAAGAATAACTCTAAGCTTGCTGATACTTAAGTATGACCATGCACAATTCCATTGAATTCCAAGACGCTTTCGATGTCATTGTCGTCGGTGCAGGTCACTCTGGTTGCGAAGCAGCCCTCGCTAGCGCCCGCTTGGGTTGTCGTACCCTGCTGCTGACACTTAACTTAGATAGAATCGCTTGGCAACCCTGCAACCCAGCGGTGGGTGGTCCGGCAAAATCTCAGTTGACCCATGAAGTGGATGCACTCGGCGGGGAAATCGGTAAAATCGCAGACCGCACCTACCTCCAAAAGCGGATTCTCAACTCTTCGCGGGGACCTGCGGTTTGGGCGTTACGCGCTCAAACTGACAAGCGGGAATACGCAGCGTTAATGAAAAAGATTGTTGAAAATCAAGAAAACTTAACAATCCGCGAAGCAATGGCGACGGATTTAGTTTTAGGCGCAAATGATGAAGTTATCGGCGTTGAAACTTACTTTGGGGTCGGTTTTGCCTGCAAAGCGGTGATTTTGACCACAGGAACATTTTTAGGCGGACGAATTTGGGTTGGTAACAAGTCGATGGCAGCGGGACGCGCTGGAGAATTTGCGGCTGAGGGGTTGACACAAACTCTCAATCGCTTGGGATTTGAAACGGGACGATTAAAGACGGGAACGCCGGCACGAGTTGACAAGCGGTCTGTAGATTACAGTAAAATGTCACCGCAACCGGGGGATGAAGAAGTCCGCTGGTTTAGCTTTGACCCGGATGTGTGGGTAGAAAGAGAACAAATCCCTTGTCATATTACCCGGACGACGGCGGAAACTCATCGCCTAATTCGGGAAAATTTGCATTTGTCGCCGGTTTATGGTGGTTGGGTGGAAGCGAAAGGACCGCGATACTGTCCGAGTATTGAAGATAAAATTGTCCGCTTTGCTGATAAGGAAAGCCACCAAATCTTTATTGAACCGGAAGGACGAGATATTCCCGAACTTTACATTCAAGGGTTTTCTACAGGTTTGCCAGAAAATTTGCAACTTTTGATGTTGCGGAGTCTTCCTGGTTTAGAAAATTGTACCATGCTGCGTCCAGCTTATGCAGTTGAATACGATTACTTACCCGCAACTCAGTGTTACCCCACATTGATGACTAAAAAAGTTGCTGGGTTGTTTTGTGCGGGACAAATTAATGGTACAACTGGCTATGAAGAAGCCGCAACCCAAGGAATTGTGGCGGGAATTAATGCAGCGCGGTTTGTGCGCGATCGCGAAATGATTGTTTTTTCTCGTGAGGAAAGTTACATCGGTACGCTGTTAGATGACTTGTGTACCAAGGATTTGCGCGAACCTTACCGGATGCTTACGAGTAGGTCTGAGTACCGTTTGATATTGCGTTCTGATAATGCCGACCAACGTTTGACACCTTTGGGACGGGAAATCGGCTTGATTGACGATCGCCGCTGGGAATTATTTACCCGCAAGCAAGAGAATATTACTGCCGAAAAAGAACGGCTGTACGCAACGCGGGTGAAAGAACACTCAGAAATCGGGCAGGCGATCGCCTCCGGTACTCAACAAGCAATCAAAGGTTCAATCACCCTCGCTGACTTGCTACGGCGTCCGGGATTCCATTACACTCACCTTGATAGGTATGGAATTGGCAACCCCAACTTAAAAACTGCGGAAAAAGAAGGTGCGGAAATTGACATTAAGTATTCTGGGTATTTACAACGCCAACAAAATCAAATTGACCAAATAGCCCGTCAAGCACACCGTCAATTGCCAGCAAATCTAGACTACGCAACGATTGATACCCTATCCAAAGAAGCACGAGAAAAGCTAAACACCGTAAAACCACTGACACTCGGACAAGCAGCACGTATAGGAGGTGTTAATCCTGCTGATGTCAATGCCCTATTACTATATTTAGAATTACGTAGGAACAAGACACCGAAGGAGTTTTCTGCCTTAGCTTAAAATAAACTTCATGAAGGATGAGTATAGTAGTAGGGTGAAACCGGAAGTGACTGGTATGATAGATGACATTAGTTCAAAACTGGCATTATCAGCAGTTTCCACTTTCAAGTTGACATTTCATACTACTTACACAATCAACTTGTCTAGTTTGGACGCTCGTATTCGATAGAAATAGGCAAAATCCATACTTTCAGGCAGTATAGGCGAACTCTATCGTCCCAAAAGCCACAACTTAAAATCGCTATGTCACAACAAGCCAGCACCCATCTTATAATTCCGGAACCCTCAGAAGAATTGATCGGCAGCGAACCCTGGTCGATAGAGTCATATGCTGATGGCTTTATGGATGAACTTTTTGCCGATATTGACAATATTTTGCATACTAATGGGATGCCTTCCCAAACAATACATTACAACGGTCGGGCTTCACGAAGTAGTATAGAGGACTTGCAAAGAGCGCTGTATCCAGAATATGTGATCCCCACGCCGAGAACAGCACAAATTGTTTTGCCAGAAACGCTACCGATACAAACAGCTTCTCATGTGGTTGGGGCTGCGGGGACAACAAAATCAGTCAGTAAAAAGCATCACAAAGCGCGGATTGCTTGGGGCAATTTGTTGTCTTTTGGAGCTACCTTAGGTGTGGCGATCGCTGGTATTATCTTTTTACTCAACTCTGGACTAATTTACCGGATAAATTCCAAATTGATCGAGCAATCGATTCAACAACCGCAATTAAAGACTCAATTGCCTGCCAAAGTTGAAGCTGAGGCAGATTTAGTGCAATATATGTTGGGAGCACTGGCAATCATTGACAGACAAGACGCAAAAATCTCTCAAAAATCTACCAAAGCTGCGATCGCCACTGCGGTAATTCCTAGCCAAACAGCTTTTGCTTATGTTACCCCAACAGTAAACCCACCAGCTAGGGGTAACTTACCACCAGTTCTCGCTGCTAACAATACACCCCCCCCTGCCGCATCCCGCACAACCATCGTCGAGCGGATTTACATCCCCGTTTATCAAGCACCGCAACCAATGCGCTATGCACCACCGCCAATTGCTGGCGTTCGGAAAATTTTACCGAAGGTGCCTGCTCACGCGTCTAAACCCACACCAGTAAAAACCGCTTTAAAATCTGTCCCCAAAGCACCAAAACCCGTGCCTGTAAATATGGTGGCGGCTGCGGTGCGAACAGAACTCAAGCCTGTGGCTGTGCGAACTGCACCGATTACTTTGCGACAACCGTCTAATCCTTTGCCTGTGTTAAAAGTTACTGCTTTTCAAGCCGCGCCACCAAAACTACCGACAGCCAAAGCACCAGAAGTGCCAACGCCAAAAGAGCCAAAAATTGCTGAAAAACAGGCATATTTGTCAACTGTTGCGCCTCCTAGCCATACTTTGGAAGGATTGCTAGAGTTAGGTGACAAATCTGCGGCTTTGTTTAAAGTTGATGGTGTGACGCGTCGCATCGATGTGGGTGAAAGCATTGGTTCTAGCGGTTGGACTTTAGTGGAGGTGAGTAAGGGTGAAGCTGTTGTGCGTCGCAATGGCGAAGTGCGATCAATTTACACAGGTCAAAATTTGTAAAATTAACGGTAGTGCGTGGAAATTTTTGCGGTTGACAGAATCTTCTGTCGTGATTGATACCACCGAATATTTCATTAATGATCCAGGTAAAATATTGGGCATTTTGCTCAACTTTATTAACTTCAGTAAAAATCCTTAATCCTTGTAGAGACGTTCCGGCGGAACGTCTCTACGACGGTTGTGATGTTTTTATTTAAACATAAATTATACACATAATACAGTGTTTTCGGCTTTTGGGTATTCGGGGTTTGACCCCCAATGCCCAATTTTTAGCTATTTAACAGCTTTAAATGTTGGTAGTGTAAACCAAAAAGTCGCTCCGGCAGAAAAGGCACTTTTAACGCCAATTTCACCGCCATGTGCGGTGATAATTTGCTTACATATATATAAGCCTAATCCTAAACTGATAGAGTTACGGGCGCTGGCACCTCGAAAGTAAAGGTCAAACAAGCGATCGCTTTGTTTTTGACTCATTCCCACGCCGTTATCAACGACGCTGCAACAAATCTTATCTTGATCGACGGTGGCATTAATGGTAATTGTTAATCCTGGGGGATTATGTTTGACTGCGTTGACAATCAAGTTAGAGAACACTCGCCATAATTGGGTAGGATCGGCATTTATTATAGGTAAATCTGCGGTGACTTGATTTATCAACAATGCCTGATTTTCAGTTAGCATCGGCTTTAAGTCTGCGATCGCTGCTTCTACGACTTTCAATAATTCTACTGGCTGAAGTTGTAAAGCTACACCTTGAACTTCGCTCATATGAGCTTCCATTAACGAATTAATTAAACTAAGTTGGCGATCGCTACTTTGTTCCATCCGCTCTAAAATTGAACGCGAAACAGCAATTTTGTCCTCTGAACGCGATAGCAAATTCCTCAACACCATTAAAGTTCCTAGCACCGGGTTGCGTAAATCGTGGGAAACTGCATGAAAAAATACTCTTAGCGCTTCTTCCGCTTGCTTGCGCTTGGTGATATCTTCAATCATTCCTTCGTAATAAAGCAGTTGTCCTCTGGAATTGCGAACTGCATAGGCATTTTCTGATATCCAAACAATGCTACCATCGCGGCGATAAATTTGCGATTCAAACTCGGATACGCTACCATACTCTTCAATTGAACGGACAAACTCAGCACGGCGATTCGGGTCAACATACAATTGATGTTGAATGTCAATTAATGCGATCACTTCTTCTGGTGACGAGTAGCCATAAATACGCGCTAATGCGGGATTTGCGGTAATGTAATGACCATCAGCAGTGCTTTGAAAAATTCCCTCAACCGCGTTTTCAAAGATATTTCGATATTTAGCTTCTGTAACGGTTAATTTCTGGTTGGCAATCTCAAGTTCTTTACGAGCGTAAAATTCAGAGCGTTGCAGCCTTTCGTATAAGAATACTCCTAAATCGCAGATGAAACATACCCAAAATATCAACAAAATCAGCGTTACACCAAATATCGGTTGATCGCTGAATGGTGGGGGTAGTTTCAGCCCAAGGACTGTATTCACGACAAAATAATAAATTAGCACTCCCAACTGCGATCCTAAATGCAGATACCAGCGGATTGGAATCAGCATCGCTTGAGTCAAAAAAGCGATAATCCAAGCTAATTGATCGGGGAGAGCGAAACCTTTGAAGGTAGCGACAAATTGCTCAACTAAAGTGACAGAAAAGGATAAACCTAAAAAAAGCCGTCCAGGATAAGGACGCGCTATGTTAGTTTTGTGGAGAGCCAAACATACTAATAAGGATAGGAATATCCATGTATTGATGGTTAAAGGGAGATTTTGAATCTGGTGCGGTATCTTTGCAACTTCTTGCAGGTGAAATACTAGTTGCAAGATGTCGCGTAAGATAAACGTAAATACGCAGAGAATAGCGATCCAGATTCCTAAATGTAACCTTTGCCACAAAAAGCGATCGCGCCAAGCTTTATACTCGCCAAAAATTGTATCTGTTGTTGATGTTTTTCCCCATATGGCTGTTGTCCAACACCTTTGCACTTTTGTGATGACGGTATTCATTAGTCTGTGACCAATTTCCATAACCTCGGTCAACTTCTTCTCTTTGTGAGACGCTAGGCAAACGGGGAATTAAAAATTCACGCATTTAAAATTAATTTTTGGAATTTTGCACTGCCAACCATTCTTATAGTGACATTATCAGCGACTTGTTGTCGGTAAATTTGCCAAAGGTAAAGTAAACCAGAAAGTTGAACCGCGCTTGGGGTTGCTTTTAACGCCCATTTCACCTTGATGTGCTTTAATAATTTGTCGAGAAATATATAATTTTAAGCCTGTGCAAGTTGAAGAACGAGCTTGAGGATCGCGGACAAACAAATCAAACAACCTAGCGCATTCTAACTTGCTCATCCCCACACCGTTATCTTGAATTGACAAGCGAATCATCTGATCCTCAATTGTAGCTTTCAAAGTTAAGTGTAATCCGGGTGGGTTGTGCAGCCAACTATAAGTCAACAAATTTTGCAAAACTCGTTGCAACTTAGTCGAATCTGCCATAACTAATGGTAAATCCTTGGGAACCAAGTTCTTCAAAGTCACTTTGTTTTCTGACAGCATTGGCTGCAAATCTCTGATAACCGCTGGCAGTAGTGTACCAAATTGCACAAGTTCGCGATGCAGCACAATTCCTTGTTCTTCGCTGGAATGAAGCTCTAGCAAGGAGTTAATCATTGCCAACTGCCGCTCGTTACCTTGTATCATTCGTTCGATGATTGAGCGTTGTACGGTGATTGAGGAGGGGGGGAG
>CASBQC010000311.1 GCA_949127805.1 Nostocales cyanobacterium PMM_0081 | reverse complement strand
ACTCTCCCCCTCCTCTGTCTTACAGCAGATTTTTTGATTCTGGTAGTCAAATTGGAATAACATAGCTGAGTGGTCAACCGCTCGAAAGAGTAAAAAATAATCTCATGACTACAGTTACATCCCAAGAAATTGCACAGTTCCGTTCTCAATTGGCAGATAATCCTAAAGCGATGGAAGCACTTGACTTAATTGAGGACTGTGAGGGAGATTTAGAAGATGCAGCAATGACGCTAGCCATTAAGGCGGGACAAGAACCAGAAAGAGCAAATTCAGAATGGTTAGACGCTTTAGCGAGAAAATGGCGTGCTGTTATTTGCCAAGAAGAATTTCGAGACAACTTGCTTGATGGTTCAGTTAACCAGATGATGGAACATCTCAAAACAATACCCGCGTTTCCTCAGATTTTAGCAACGCCAGTTTTAATTTATGTCCTGAAACAAGGGGTAAACAATTTTTGTGAACCTCTTGATTTGCTAAAGTAGAAGTTTAGCCAAGTTTTCTACAGCAAAATAGTCTTTAGATCAATGAATTACCTTGTTGCCGTATTAGGCGATCGCATCCAAGCTGAAGCAGCTTACTTAGGGTTAGAAAAAGAAGGCATAAAAAGTACTATCCTGGGTAGGGGGTACAAAAGTGCTGATGAGTTTGGCTTGATTGACCCCAACGAAGAAGCTAAAAAGCAAGTGCGGCTGATGGCTGTTTGGCTTATCCCATTCGGCTTTTTTGCTGGTTTTACCTTCAGTTTCATCACCGGTTTAGAAACCTTTGCTTGGGCAGGTGAAATTGGCAATCATATTATTGGTGGATTGCTCGGTGCTGTTAGTGGTGCTTTAGGTAGTGTAGTTTCTGGTGGTGGAGTCGGTTTAATTATTGGTGGTGGTGATGCTTTACCCTACCGCAACCGTCTGGATGCTGGTAAATACTTGATTGTGGTTCAGCATGCTGAAAGTGTTACCCGTCAAGCAACCCGCATTTTACGTCAGTTCGATCCAGAAAATCTTCAGGGTTACGCTGATAAAACAGTTAGGTAGTGGATAGTGGTTAATGGTTAATTGATAGTGGTTAAGAAATATGGCGTTGCTGAATTTTAATATGAAAATACTAATTCTTCGTAGAGACGTTCCGCGCCTTACGTCTCTAGAATAAAGGTTTTAATGTTACAGTCAAAGTCCAAAATTTAGAATTCATATTTTAAATCAGCAACGCCAGAAATATTACCCAACAACTAACAATTAACAACCAACAACTAACAATCAACAACTAACAACCAACAATTAACAACTTTTAAGAATGTTGCCAAGAGAAGAAATTTTAAAGGGTGTTGAAAATCGAGATACTGTAGCGCGTGTAATCGATCAGGCAGATCAAGCAATCAAAACTTGGGAAGTTGTTTTGACGGATTTTTTGTCTCCTCCAGAGTTGGCGGAAATTCAGCGCGTGTTTAGCCGTTTAACAGAGGTACAATTGGTGGCGTGGGGTGGATATCCGCAAGCTGAACGCCAAAGAATAGCGATCGCTCGTTCGGAACTTCCTTTAGATCAATCTCAAGTTGCGATCGCTGTTTTAGAAATTGCTGGAAATTTCCTCTTTGATACTGCCTCTCACCGCGACTTTTTAGGCGCTATGCTAGGTACTGGCATTGTCCGCGAAAAAACTGGTGATGTGATTGTACTCGGCGAACGAGGGGCGCAGGCAATTGTTGTGCCGGAGTTGGTAGAATTTTTAGGAATGAATCTCCAACAAGTGCGATCGGTTCCCGTAAAAACTCAGCCGATTGATGTTAGCGAGTTAAAGATTCGTGAACCGAAGAAGAAAGAATTAACCACCGTGGAAGCTTCTTTAAGGTTAGATGCGATCGCTTCCGCTGGTTTTGGCATGTCTCGCAGCAAAATGGTTGATTTAATCGACTCTGGTGATGTTCGCGTCAACTGGAAGGATATCACCCAAGCAAGTTCTCAACTTAAATCAGGGGACTTAATCGCTATTCGCGGCAAAGGACGCTTAGAAATTGGCGAAATTGCCGTCACCAAAAAAGATAGATATCGCGTCCAATTGACAAGGTATGTGTAAGTGGATAGTGGTAGAGACGCTCCGGTTCCTCGCGTCTCTACAAGGGTTAGTGGATAGTGGATAAAAGTACTTTTTTACAACCATCAACTAACAACCATCAACCATCAACTAATCCGCTTTAAACTGCTTTTCTAGCAAAGTTACTAAAGTTTTTCGCGGTACAAATCGACCTAATCTGGTAATTAATTGTGAAGCAATTCCCCCACTAACAACTATCTGCTGTCCTCTTTCCAAAGCTTTGAGAGAGTCGCGTACTACTTCTTCTGGAGAAGCTATTTTACTTGCCGAACTTGCCAGTGCTGGGGGAAACTTCGCTTCCGTAAAAAAGTTGGTTTCTGTTGGTCCAGGACAAGAAACTAATACCCGCACGTTATAGCTACGATTTTCTGCCCATAATGCTTCACTAAAACTGATAACAAATGCTTTGCTAGCAGCATAAACTGAAATGTAAGGTATTGGTTGAAATCCGGCAATTGAGGCGACGTTAATAATGCTTCCCGAACGTCTTTGACGCATCAAAGGTAAAAATTTGTGGGTTAAATCTACTAATGCTAAAACATTCAATTGCACTATTTTAACTTGCCGTTCTCCATCGCGATCGGCAAAGTCGCCATAGTCGCCAAAACCAGCATTATTGATTAACAAGTCGATTGTCAATTCCTTTTCTTTCGTAGCGTTAAACACAACATCAGTAGCACCAATCTCTGTCAGGTCTTGTACAATAACATCTACTTTAATTTTATGTTGTTCTTGCAATTGTGAGGCTAATTCCTTGAGTTTTTCTTCGGAACGAGCAACTAAAACAAGATTTGTGTTGCGTTTAGCAAGTTCTTCGGCAAAAGCTTTACCAATACCACCAGAAGCACCAGTAATTAAAGCAGTAGACATAATAATTTCTACGATAATTTTTCAATCATTTTCTAAATACTAACGATACTCGCGCTTTAGTTTTAACCGTCTAGAGTTATATTCGCAAAACGGGGAATATAGCAAGCACTCAGTATTGTGTGTAAGTTAGCTGCCGCAAGTGGGAACACTAGAATCATAAGTTACCCACAAGCGTAAATGTACCGTCTTAAGAATCGAGCTTTTGAAATCTTGCGTGCTGAAGTTAAAAATTGCAGTGGTGTCGATCAAGTTGGCAAAATCGAGCAGCAACTTGTAATTAAGCGCTTGGAAAAAATGCGCTCCAGTAAAGGCTCTCCCGCGACTTTAGATGAATTGCGCGATACAGTGGTTGACGTGTATCCGCAATTTAGCGAAAAGGCTCTCAAGCAAGCTGCACGAGCTAATCAACCACCTGGTATTTTCAGCAAAATCAAATGGACAGCGATGCTTTTCACAAGTGCTGCTGGGGTGATTTGGTTGGTGAATTTGCCTTATCCGATGATTCGTCGTCCGGTTGCGGAAAAAGCACCCATCCTACTTTTGCCTAGCTTTATGAGTATAGACTATCACTATCGTGGGGCGATTAATGCTGTTGAACAAGCAGATCAGTTGGTTAATAAAGGTACTAGCCTAGCTGATATCGAACGGGGTGCAGGAAAAGTTAAAGAAGCACAAAAACATCTTGACAATTTGCCAGTTTGGTTTTTAGGCTACTATCCTCAAACTTATTGCGGTTTATTTGCTTGCACTTGGAAGTTCACTTTAGATGAGTTTGAACAAGCTCGTCAGCAAGTGGCGCGGATGGATGCTAAAGTTTTTCAAGAAAAGAATGCGTTTGGGTCACTCAATAAAGGTGAACAAACGCTCGAAGGTGCAAAGCAGCAATATCAACAAGCAAAAAATGCTCAAGAGCGAGAGAAAGCGATCGCTTCTTGGCAAGCAGCAATTGATTCTTTAGAACAACTTCCCAACGTCACTCTTTCTGCCGAAACCGCGCAAATCAAACTCAAAGCTTATAAACGCGACTTTGAAAATGCTCGCATCGGTACATTTATTGCCGCAGCGCAAGAATTTGACATCGAAGCCGAGCAAACTAAACAAAAACAACCACAAGCTGCATCTGAGTTATGGCAACAAGCAATTAACCGCTTGAGCGAAATTCCCCAAGAAAACCCGCGCTATCTTGAGGCACAAAAGTTACTCACCAGCTACCGGATAAAAATCGCCACCGTTGTCGATCCGCGTAGTGGTACATTAATAGAAAGTGCCAAGCAATTTGCCTTCGCAGCCGCGAAAGCTTCACAAAATCCACCCCACAGCGCAATGGAGTGGAAGCAAATTGAAAATTTATGGGAAAAAGCGATCGCACAGTTAGAAAGCATCCGAGTAGAAGAACCCGGTTATCTAGAAGCGCAAAAACTACTAGCGACATACCAAAGCAATATCGGAATTGTCCAAACTCGCTTTTCAGCAGAACAAGAATCACAAGAAATTCTCAAAGCTGCAAATCGGCAAATTCAAAATTTAATCGCTTCACCCCCAAGCGATCGCAATTCTTTTAAAGGTGAAATGCAAGGTATCATCAATCAATTAAGAACTATTAAACCTGGAACAACCGCTTACAAAGAAGCACAACAGTTGCTTACAGCAGCATACAAAAAACTTAAATAATTAGTTACAGCACGCGATCGAGCGCGAATTTAGTCAGGCGTGCTGTAAATATTTGCATATTCAAAAAAACTATGCTATAATAGATAGATTGCGAACGTATAGCTCAGTTGGTTAGAGCGCTACGTTGACATCGTAGAGGTCACTGGTTCGAATCCAGTTACGTTCATTTAAAGTTCGGCAATCATTAAGTCTGTCAGTGTGATTTCAACCATAATCTTACCGCAACGGCAAGTTTATGGTTAAAAATTGAGTTATGCAATTCAATTCTAAACTTGATTTAGTTACCATTTATCTAGACAGATAAATTTTTCGGCGTTGCGAATAGAAATATGAATTAAGGTGATAAGCAAAGCTTAAACCTGTGGTTATCGGACTTGCTTTGTCCAAATTGACAAGTAGCCCTCATGTGTGCTTCGCGCACACTTCAGACCAAGATAAAATCAGGATATTTGCTAGTGCTAAAATATCAACCAAGATGATAGATGACTACACCTGATGAGTTAGTTGCGATACTCGACCGCATCCTCGACGGTAGTCGAGACGAAAAGGACATTACCTTACTCCGGCAATATATTGAGACAGGAAACGCTCAAAGTCAGATGCAGTTAGCGAAAAATATCGTTAATGCTAATGAAATTCAAGGACTTCATATTGGCGATCGCACTTACTATGGTACAGATGCCGAAACTATCAAGATAGCCCTTCGAGAAGTTTTGCCAGAAATAATTAACAGCATAGGTATCAAAAAATCGCTTCAGCAAAATCCCCAAATTTCTCGTTCTTCTAATTTTTCACCTCAAACAAGCAGTGAAGACGTTGTAACAACAAGCAATTTAAAATCACTTTTAACAGCACCTCCAACGACAACAACTTTTGAGTTTGAAGTGGTGACTGTAGACGATCAAGGAAGAGAAACAAAGCGTTTTTCTAAACAGGCTAAGTATTTTGTCGAAAATTTAGGCGATCGCGTTGTTCTAGAAATGGTTTCCCTGCCAGGAGGTAAATTTCAAATGGGAGCAGCAAAAGAGAAAGAAGCATCCCAAGAAGAAGAACGTCCTCAACGCATAGTTAATATTAAATCTTTTTTTATGGGTAAATATCCCATTACTCAAGCACAATGGAAAGTAGTTGCAAACCTGCCAAAAATCAAACACCACCTTGAATTTGAACCATCATGCTTTAAAGGAGATAAATTACCTGTTGAGCGAGTTTCTTGGTTTGACGCTTGGGAATTTTGTGAGCGATTGTCAAGAGAAACAAAACGTAATTATCGCTTACCTAGCGAAGCTGAATGGGAATATGCTTGTCGCGCTAAAACTTCAACTCCATTTTATTTTGGCAAAAAAATTACAACACATATAGCTAATTATTGCGGACAAAACGAGGACATTAACCTTGTTTATCGTCAGCAGACAACTGAAGTTGGTAATTTTCCTGCTAATAGTTTTGGGTTATACGATATGCATGGTAATGTCTGGGAGTGGTGTGCTGACTATGACCACGATGATTATCACGATGCACCATCAGATGGTAGTGCATGGCTAAATGATGGAAATGAGGAATATCGAATTTTGCGGGGTGGTTCTTGGAATTCTTCTCCTAATTTATGTCGTTCAGCATCTCGCTTTTCGGAAAATGCAAGCGTCACTGATAAGGAATTTGGTTTTCGCGTAGTTTGTTCTTAAATGTCCGTTTGATAATTATCTAAATTAATTGATAAATTCTTGCTTTTACATCCTCAATAGATGATGAATCAGAAAGTTGTATACTCGTTTCTCTACGAATTTGAACTTTGGGATTTATTAATGACCTGCTACACTGCTTTCTGTAAGGATGAGAAAGCCAATTCCAACTTCCTATAACAGCAAACTTAGTATCGCAAACCAATATTTTTTCGTTTGTTCCTCTACTTTCAATATGTATTTCTCCACCTAAACGAATTAAACGCGAACTAGAATACTCAGAAAATAGTTCTCTAAGATTATTCTCAGTTGAAAAATCATTATTATCGTTTTCATCGTTACCTTTATTGCCATAAATTACTGTAACCTTAACTCCTCTTTCTAAAGCTGAAACTACATCATCAACAAAGCGTTTGGATTCATTACCTCGAATCCAAGGTGTGACAATTGTCAATTCTTTTTCAGCTTGTTCAAGAGCTTCTTGAAAAATATTGAAATGGTCACAATCATAAATAAAAGTACTTCCAGGCTGCGGTTGGGGAATTTCTGCCTCAGATTTATACTCTAAAATAATTCCTTGCTCTCGAATATGTTCAACTAGCTGACGGGTAAGGTTTCCTTTCTCTAGCTTGTAAAGATTACCAACTAAAATAAACAATTCTTTTGCTCTCGATACAGCCACATTAAGAAGATTTGGTCGTTTGTTAATCCAGGAGACATCATCTTGCGATCGGCATATCTTTGTAGATAAGATAATTACTCTCTTCTCAGAACCCTGAAAAGTGTGAATTGTCCCAATAGAGTTTTTCTTGAATCCAGAGAATTTTTGAGTTAAACGTTCTCTTAATGCCGCAGCATGAACATTAAATGGTGAAATTACGCCTATATCTTCTATAGAGTAACCTTGAGTAAGTAAATGCTGAATTATCTCAGATACCGCAGTTATTTCTTCTTCATTAACATTATTGTGGATATTGCCCTCAACATGATAAGCAATTAAATTTGATTCTAATAAAGAATCAACGGGTTTTGTTTTTACCTGTAACCCATAGTTAGCAATAGCATTGCAATATTCAATAATGCTAGGTTGACAGCGGTAATGTTCTATTAAACAAATCCCTTGTCCCTTATCGTTGTCTTCTCCTGTTGCTCCGGGTGCGCGATGATATGTAGTGGCGTTATATTCTTCTTCTGGACTGTAACGATGGTAATCATTTTCTGTTAATCCTTTATCTAGGAACGCTGTTTGACGATAGTTATCGCGTCTTCGGTTGCTTAAAGTGATTACAGGCTCAATTTGTAGTGGATCGCCAACAATAATAGCTTTACGCGATCGCACTAACAAAGGAAAGGTTTTGTGCAGGTCAATCATTCCGGCTTCGTCTATAATTGTGCGATCAACACATTCAGAAACCCACGGAAGCATATTTCGGATTGAAAGTAATGTACTAGTGATGGCAGGAAACATTAAACTCAAATTTTGGATATGCTCATCCAGATTTTCTGCCATCTTATTTTTATCTTTCCAAGTTCCAGAAATCACACTTGAATACAGTTCTAAAGAAGCTTTTACGCGGTCTTTATCACAAAGTGCTTGTTGAGTGAGAAATTCCCGTGAGAGGTGAAATAACTCCTGATGCTTGTCATGAAACTTTTGATGAAAGGATGCGTAAAAATCTTCTAGGGGAGTAGCTAATAACTTTTCTAAAAAAGTTAATTCTCTACGTGCATTCTCTCTTTGTTGCTCTGTAGTGATTATGTCTCCAGAAAGTTTTTGTAATCTTCCTTGTACACTCATTAACTCATCTGCTTTTTCTAGTCTTTCTCTAACCAATCTTGCTTGCTGAATTAAATCACTGCGATTTTTGGGATTTTCTATAGGGAAAGGAGTATCAAAGGTATTTTCAATCGCTGACTCGCAAGCTAAAGCTGCCTTTGTTATTATCTTTTCTTCTGTCTTCATAGTCACCCAGCGCCATAAACGAATCCACCAAGGTAATGTTCCTTCAGGTAGCTGTCGTTCTATATTATCAAAGCGCAATTTAATTTTTCGATAAGCTTCTATTGGTAGTTGCTCATACTCTGCTAATTCTGTTGACCGAAGCTGATATTGAGTTCTGGTTGATAGCGCTTCTTCTAAATTATCTTGAAGTGTCTGTATTTGTTTTAACACTTCAGGTAGTCTTTCTTCAGATAAATTCCTTTGATGATGCTGTTCTAAATAAGTAGATTCCTCAGTTATCAAATCATGCTTAATCTGTTTTATTTGCTGTTTTAGATGTTCTGAATAAGTTTCATCATAATTATTTTTATGTAAGTATTCAACTGCTTCCTGTAACTTATCTTTAGCACCTCCCGATGATGTTATATTATTTCGGCTTCCTCCTTTGATATAGAGAAAATCATGCTTCAACGATTCATCTTTTAACCATTCATCCAGCTTTTCAATTACATTTTCAACTGCTTTATTATTGGTACTGCTAATAACACTCAAATTATTGATATCCTCTTCAGTTTCAATTAATTTGAGTGCACGTTGAACTACCTGTTGGGCGATAAGATGAAGTATAAGAGTGGTTTTTCCAGAACCTGGGGGTCCTTGCACAGCTGTTATAGGTTCAGTTTGGGCGTGCTTTATTGCTGTTAATTGCGAGTTAGTTGGTGCATGGGTTGGGAAAGCACCCATATAAATAACTTCGTGTTTTGGTGGCTGAGGTGTACCAAATAAATATTCGTAAGCTGGATGTCCTTTTGACCAATTTTTTGAGCCTGATTTGATTTCTTTCAGGTCTTTCTTGAGATTCTCCGAAAATCTGCCTCCGGTAAACTCAAACAAGTACGGCTGTCGTTGAATCTGATAGCGACGAGGTACGATAACTTTTGTCATCCACTCTTCATAAGTTCCAAATTCTAACTCAAAGGTTGTTTCAAGAAAGCGTCGCAACCCATCTTCGGTAATCAATTGCTCGCGCTGTTCATCATCTAAACCCACGAAGGTGGCTAAGTTGTCTCCAGCTTCGGTGAGTTTTAATTCCTCAATATTCCAGCCTTGTTGTCTATATTCTCCTTTGAGGATCGATGTAATATCCAAGCTAAACAAAGGGCAAAGATAAGATTTTCCCTGCTCTACATCCAAAATTTGGGGAAATGACAAGGAACACACACTTTCCTGTTGTTTTTGTTGCGATGAAGTA
Organism: Nostocales cyanobacterium PMM_0081; assembly: GCA_949127805.1. Classification (GTDB taxonomy): domain Bacteria; phylum Cyanobacteriota; class Cyanobacteriia; order Cyanobacteriales; family Nostocaceae; genus Hassallia. The sequence continues at coordinate 4,901 of CASBQC010000311.1, read as the reverse complement.
ACTTTTTGTCGCAGTTGTGAAAAGGTTGCTTGCTCAATTAATACATTGTTGCCTGTTAAATTTACACCGGGATGTTTTACTATGTCTCGATTGTCGGCTTTAATTCTGGCGTTACTGTAATCATCTAAAGTTATGTAGTCAAACCATGCGCTGAGAATTGCGTCTACTTTGCTGGCTACGTTCAAAACTACCTCCAAGTTGCTGTACAGGCTTTAGTATCCTCTTTAAAGATACTGGTGAATTCACTCTGAGTATATATATGTTTTTTTTATAAAATTATGCACTGTACTTAAGTAGGGAAGCGATCGCAAAGAGTGCGCTTTTCGATTTCGGCGATCGGTAATAGTACCTGCTAATTTTTCCAAAAGAACCTTAAGTTCGTTTGGCGTGGGCATTTTTCATCCTTATTCTCACCAAAAAAGTTAGCTTTTGTTAATGACATCACCAATGTGAATACCCTGAGCTTCATTGATATTAGTAATAAATTTACCGTATTGGTTTATAGTCTCAGCAATTTTATTAATTTTTTGCATCGCTTGAGGCTTAACTTCTTCCCATCCCTTATCAGGTAAAGCCTTTCCACCCCGCAGCTTGGCAATTACAAAATTTCCTCCTGTCATATCAAATTGAGGAGTTTGCTCTTGATCTAACTTTCTGGCACTTTCAGGTACAGATGTAGTCAAATGATCCATCAAATTAGAAAGCCGCACTTCTGTATCACCGGGTTTATTCCCAGCACCTTGCAAAGCTTCCAGAAAATGATAAGTATAGATGCTGCTTGATTCATCTTTTATCCAAGATTTTTGCTCACCTTCAGAGGAAGTAAAAACTACTCTACCTTTACCTTGTTTCAATTCATCAATAAAGCCTTTGGATGGGGCGAATCTGACAAAATCATCAAATTCTTCATCAAGTTCCAAATCTGCCTCTTTAGAGGTCGCCATACCTGCTGCATGACAGCTATCAATGACAACTAACAAACGTTCAGCTTGAATTTGTCGTAATGCATCGGTAAAAGTTTCTGCTGATAGTGCAGAAATAGCCATTTTAGTAGGCTTAATATCATGTTGCAGCAAATAATAACGCTTTGTCTTTTTATCTACCCAGCCATGTCCTGAGTAGTAAACAAATACGGTTGCGTCAGGGTCAGATTCTGCCTTTTCTTTTAACCAATTTAATCCATCTAGAATAGCTGCCTTAGTTGCCTCCTGATTATTCAATACTCGAATATGCTCTTTATCATCAGGATAAGCACACAATTCCGGGTCAATTAAAGCAGCATAAATTGCTTGAGTATCTTTTACAGTTACTGGCAATGACAATTTAGGATAGGTGGACTCTCCTACACCAATTAATAGTGCATAACCGTTAACAAATTTATCGCTCATTTTCTTCTCACTCCATTAAATACATTAGTTACGGCTCGGATTCGCCAATAACCTTGATATCCTCGAATACGCTACTGGGCACTTTGCTGTGCTATGGTTACAAATTCTTTTATTCGAGTGTGACGCGATCGCTTTATCCACAGACTACTGCAAGAGCATTTTGCAGCAATGCATTTAGAAGGTATAGGACATAGAGACAAACTAAACACATTACTTATCCAACTGCAACAAAATATTTATCAAATCAGCAGCAGTTACAACATAAATGCCACCAGCTTCATTACCATAAATATCAACATCACCTTTTGTAAAACATAGCAGTGCAGTCACCCACCGCGCACCTTTTAAACTCCTGACTTCTGTTGCTTGACCTTTGACTTTATCAATCAAATTGCCTTCTTTAAAATCATAAATATTTTTGCCGTAGCGCTTTCGCAAACGATCGCCTTCATAAACCTTAGTTCCACCGTGGGACTTAACATCGATTACATACCAATTGCAAGAAGGAGAGTGCAACACCACATCTGCATCTCCCCATCTCCTAATTCTTAAGTTGTATTCTACTTGCCATCCTTTACGTTCTAGCGATCGCAATAATGCAGCTACTTCGCTTTCGGCTTTAGCACCACCTTGAGCATCACCAGCTCGTTTCATCAGGTGTTGTCCACTGCGGTATAAATAGTATGAGCCTGCTAAACCCGCCACTGAGAGCAAAACTCCCAACAAAGAACTACCCAAGATACTAAATAAAAGAACTGTCCCAACAAAAGCACCCACTGCAAGAGTATAACGCAGCATTGCAGACTGGTGTCTTTCCTGACCCAGTTTACGGATATTCTCTCCTGGTAGTCTTTTGGTTGGTGGCAATTTGATATCGTTAAAAGATAGAGAGGGAAAAACATCGCTCTGGACTGCCTACGACAATCCACTTTTGACACTCTCCACGGAGTAGCGCGTAGCCGCAAATTATCTGAATTGGATGACCTGTGCCAAGACTTGGCAAAGATGAACTCGTCCTATCTTGAGCGCAAGCGTTGGTTAGGTGAGAATAAAACAAGTGACGACCTTTAGGGATAGGAATTGACGATGACAGAAGCTAAAAACGTAATCGACGGACAACTTGAGCCTTGCTGCACTTCTCCGATGACTGGATATTACCGCGACGGATTTTGTCGTACAGGTGGTCAAGATTTTGGAGTACACGTTATTTGCGCTCAAGTCACAGCAGAATTTCTAGAGTTTACCAAGTCGCAGGGCAACGATTTGAGCACCCCACATCCAGAATATCAATTTCCTGGTTTAAAAGCAGGCGATCGCTGGTGTTTATGTGCTTCTCGTTGGCAAGAAGCTGAAGAAGCTGGTGTTGCTCCACCAGTTATACTATCAGCGACTCATGCTAGAGCCTTAGAAGTCGTTTCTCTAGACGATTTGAAAAAAAACGCCCATCAGTAGTAACGCAATTTATTGCGTTATTCTTACGTATCGCTTTCTTGGTATATTCTGTAAGCTAAAAGCTCATGCCTAAACTATGTCCACAGAATTCGCGATCAATAGTAAAGTCCGAGTTGTAGCACTACCGCCCTACGTAAAAACCGCTGACCCCATGCCCATGCTCCGCCCTCCCGATGTCATTCACATCGGCGAAGAAGGGACAGTTCTTGACCGTCGTCCCGGAGGATACTGGGGTATCCGTTTTGCTAAGGGAAATTTTCTCCTCGATAGTCAATACATCGAAAGCACAGATACTCATAGCGAATCTCATAAAGAGTAAAACTAGCAGCTTTGCGTCAAATCCTGGGGTTTTTAATCGCACAGGAGCGCAGAGCAATTTATTTGTTTAATTTGTTACAAAGAGCGTGCAATGCGTGTACTAATAATTGTAAACTTATGTAAAGTTATAATTTTGGTCTGCACATGATTTCTCGTCGCACTTTTTTGAGTATATTGTTTGGCAGCTGCTTTGCTGTCATCAGTTGGTTGAATTTTGCCCCTACTGCTAATGCTTTAGGAGGCAAACTTCCAGCAATTAATCAACCGGCGCCAGATTTTACCTTGCCAACTAACACTGGCAATGGCAAAATTTCCCTGTCTGACTTGCATGGTAAATGGACAGTCCTTTACTTTTATCCCAAAGACTTCACCTCTGGTTGCACCATCGAAGCGCGTCGTTTTCAGCAAGACTTGCCCAAATATGTAGAAAAAAACGCGCAAATTATCGGTGTTAGCGCTGATAACGTTGATTCCCACGCCGAGTTTTGTGATTCAGAGGGGCTAAAATTCCCGTTATTAGCTGATACCACCGGATCGGTCAGTAAAGCTTACGGTTCTTGGATTGGCTTTTTCTCCATGCGCCACAGCTTTATCATCGATCCAAACGGCATCCTCCGCGAGACTTTTGTCAAAGTCAATCCAAGTATACACAGTAGAGAAATTCTCAGCATACTCGACGAATTGCAATCGTCTTAGGGTATGGGGCATTGGGCATTGGACATTGGGAATAGGTAATAGGTAAACTGAATCCGCATCTTGGTATGTTATTCCTGCCGATCGCAAATGGTTTACACATCTAGTAGACATCTCCAGAAAAGACGTAGAGACGTAGCACTTGGTAGTCTCTACAAGGGTTTCGGGCAACGCATAATTAATTTCTACTCCTATGTCTAGTAGTTGCCGACATCATCTGTAGCAAATTAAAAGAACTTAATCTAAGATATCCACCCGTTAGTGAAGAACATCAGCGGCAACTTCTCAAGGCAAAGCAATTATTGGAAAATGAGGATTAAGGGGGAATGGGTAATGGTTAAGAAGTTTATTGCTAACCCTAACTCCTACTCCTACTCCTAACCCCTAACTCCGCACTTTATAGACTCCAGCCGAGAGCGTTGGCAATTTGTCCTGCTAATTCTAGAGGATTGAATGGTTTGGCGATCGCCCGAGGCATACCCATTTGAGCATAGCGACGTCGGTCAGAAGCTTGGATTTTAGCTGTTAAAAAAATTACTGGGATAGCTTGGGTGGCTGGATTCGCCTGTAGTTTGCTAAAGGTAGTCTGACCATCCATTTCTGGCATCATCACATCCAAAATAATTGCATCAGGTTGGTCAATTTCGGCTTTTTTTATACCTTCCAACCCAGAACCTGCTGTCAGTACTTCCCAGCCCGCCACTGTTTCTAAGCAAATCTTAGCAACTTCTTGGATGTACTCCTCATTATCAACTACCAGAATACGCTTTGTTCCCATTAATACTTTTACCTTAAACAGTACTAAAGTTAAGAAAACAGTAATTCAGAATCTTGGGACTGAACTACAGGCAAGGAGAAGTAAAAATTACTACCTTCACCCAGGACACTTTCCGCCCAAATACATCCGCTATGCTGTTGCACAATGCTTTTGCAAATTGCCAAGCCCAAACCAGTGCCATCATAGTTGCGAGAATCTGAAGAGTCTACCTGTTGAAACCGCTCAAATATACTTTCAAGTTTATCAGGAGGAATGCCGCGTCCAGTGTCTTT
>CASBQC010000310.1 GCA_949127805.1 Nostocales cyanobacterium PMM_0081 | reverse complement strand
GTTTTATTAAGTATAGTTAATCACAAGTAAATAACGGATATTACATTTCTTGCAAATATTGCTCAGAGCCTATTTGTTCTAACTTTGCTTGCTTTGCCATTACCGATTCGCAGAGATTTTGGCGATATTTTTGCACTTTTTCCAGTAATTCAGGTTGGTGGGTAGCGAGAATTTGAATTGCCAAAAGTCCCGCATTTGTGGCATTACCTATTGCCACAGTTGCAACTGGGATACCCGCAGGCATCTGTACAATAGAGTACAGTGAATCAAGACCTTGTAAGTAACGGCTGGGGACGGGAACACCGATAACCGGAAGTGGAGTTAAAGAAGCAACCATTCCTGGAAGATGAGCAGCACCGCCAGCACCGGCGATAATGACTTTAATGCCGCGTTGGTGTGCTTGTTGTGCGTATTCAACCATGCGTTCTGGGGTACGATGAGCGCTAACAATAGCAACTTCGGTTTGAATGCCAAATTCTTCACAAATAGCGATCGCACCCTCCATGATGGGTAAATCGGAATCGCTGCCCATAATAATACTGATAAGGGAAGTCATAGGATTTTAGATTTTGGATTTTGGATTGATGAGCAAAGCAACGCCCATAAATATTATCAACGCTAGAGTGCCGGGATACAAAGATTTGCAGATGCTCTTTGTTCGTGAGGGTATAATTGAGCGAATTTTGCCAATGGGTACAGTTTTCAAAGCGATCGCACCTCCTGACTTGGAATTGTTGGATCTTTGTGGTGATTGGGTTTCCTTGGGAGGTGTGGATTTACAGATTAACGGTGCGCTGGGGTTAGCATTTCCGGAATTAAAAGCGGAAAATTTCGACTTTCTCCAGAAAATCTGTGAATATCTCCAGGATGTGGGGGTAGATGGATTTTTACCGACGCTGGTGACAACTTCGGTGGATCATATTCAGCGATCGCTTGCTGTCATCGCTGATTTTATTTCTCGTCAAAAAGTCGGTTCCCAAATTCTCGGTGTCCATCTAGAAGGACCATTTTTAAATTACCAAAAGCGGGGCGCACATCCAGCAAAATATCTGTTACCTTTGACTATTGAGGAAGTAAAGCGAGTTTTGGGCGATTATGCCCAAATTATCAAAGTCATTACCCTAGCACCAGAGTTAGATCCCACAGGTGAAGTCATTTCTTACTTACGTTCAAAAGGCATCACCGTTAGTTTAGGACATTCCCTAGCTACAGCTACGGAAGCCGAAGAAGCCTTTAAATTGGGTGCAACGATGGTGACTCATGCTTTTAACGCTATGCCATCATTACATCATCGCGAACCGGGATTATTAGGAGCCGCAATTATTAATCCTGATGTCATGTGTGGTTTTATTGCCGATGGTGAACATGTTTCGCCAATGATGCTAGAAATTCTACTACGCGCTAGTTCTCAAAAAGGACTTTTTTTAGTAAGTGATGCTTTAGCGCCTTTGGGATTACCTGATGGGGTGTATCCTTGGGATACTCGACAAATTGAAGTTAAAAACGGCACGGCAAGACTGCTGGATGGAACTTTATCGGGGACGACTTTAGGTTTATTGGTAGGAGTGCAGAATCTGGTAAAGTGGGGAATTTGTGATATAGAAACTGCGATAATTCTCGCAACTGAAGCACCAAGACAAGCGATCGGATTACCAGGAATTTCCCCAAATCAAACCGCAAATTTATTACGCTGGCATTGGGATGAAGCTACAAAAGAACTCACTTGGCAGCGATTATTGAGCTAAATTTTGCGTAAAGGTAATGCATATCTATGTAGGTAATATAGACTAAATAGACTTTATAAACCAATGGATATAGCTCTACTCGTTAAATTTCTCGCTCCCTGTCTGCCATTTTTGTTGAAGGTGGGTAATAAAGCCGTAGAAGGAGCATCTGAAAAAGTAGGTGAAGATGTTTGGAATAAAGCCAAAGCTATTTGGGCTAAGTTACATCCGAAGGTAGAAGCAAAGGAAGCAGCTAAAGAAGCAGCAACGGATGTAGCTGCAAAGCCAGAGGACGAAGATTTACAAGCAAGTTTGCGTGTGCAGTTGAAAAAGATTTTGGATGCGGATACAGCACTTGCTGAGGAAATAGCTCAAATTTTGCAAGCATCGACTAACCAAGCCGGTGACAATATTCAGGTGAGTGCTAATGCTCACGATCAAAGTAAGGTAAACCAAGTTGGGAAGATTGACGCAAACCAAGTGAGTTTTTAACTCCGTGTCAACTTGAGCCTAGCGAATAGAATTCGCGGCTACACAAACAAAGTCCACCTGCGTGGACTAAGACAAAATTAAGATTTTTTCAACCTGCGGAGGCAGGTTTTGCTTGTGTAGTTGCGGTTTCTAACCGCCTTTTTTACGTTAATTTAACTACAAATTTTAATGTTTCGAGTTCTGAACACCAATTTTCAAGTTCTAAGCACCAAGTTCCGAGTTCCGAACACGAAGTTTCGAGTTCTAAACACCAAATTTCAAGTTCCGAACACAAAGTTCCGAGTTCCAAGCACCAAGTTCCAAATTCTGAACACGAAGTTTCAAGTTCCAAGCACAAAGTTTAGAGTTCCGAACACGAAGTTCCAAGTTACGAACATCAAATTTTAAGTTCTAAGCACCAAATTTCGAGTTCACAACGACAACACCCAGCAAAATTCTTACCTGTGCTGATTAACTATGGCGGAAGAACCAAACCCCAGTAATCAAAAAATCATCAAGATAGAGGGAACTGGTAAAGATGAGAGCAAACTAACTCAAGTTGGTTCTATTGAAGCAGAGAATGTTAATTTCACTATAGAACAGGTGCAATTTATTGTTCAGCTAGAACGTATTAATAAACCAGAATCGCCGGGGGTTCTCAAAGCTGGCAACCCTAACAAAAGTTTGGCTTACTGGCAGGGACGGAAAACAGAAATTGCCCAAATAAAGCAATGGTTAACTGATGAAAATACATTCTTAATTGGCATAGAAGGCATCGGTGGCACGGGTAAATCGATGCTGGCAACTAAAATTTATCAAGAAATTGAGGGTTTTCCTAAGCGATTTTGGGGTGATGTCAGTAATGGGGCAAGTTTTAGCGATTTAGCTAGGCAAGTGTTAACAGAATTTGGCTTTCCGGTTCCAGAACAAGAAGCAAAGTTAGTGGAAGCGCTAGTTAGGTGTTTGCGAACTGGTCAATTTTTACTAATTATTGACAACCTGGAAAGTTTATTACAACCAGATAGACAGTGGGGAAGTTTATTCTACGGCGACTTTTTCAATGCTTGGGTAGAATCTGGTGGTAATAGTAAGGTGTTAGTCACCACCAGAGAAAGACCAGAATTAAAAGGCTTTGAGTGGCTACCCCTGAAAGGTTTGCAAGTAGAAGAAGGGGTAGCACTGTTAACTGAATTGGGCATTCGCGGAGATTTAGGGGAGTTTGTCGAATTAGTAGATGGGCATCCCCTACTATTGAGATTGGTAGCAGATTTATTAAAGGAAGAATATTCACAAGACCCGGATTTAAGCAGATTAGCAGATTTAGGTTTAGGGAATTTACGGCAGTTGTTAACAGATCCCCAAGTAGAAGGTGTGCATCGCCGGGAAAATGTGGGGATAGTGTTGGTGTTGGATGCCAGTTTTAATCGGTTGAATGAGTTACAAAAGGCGTTATTGCTCAATATTAGTGTTTATCGCGGTGCAGTTGACAGTGCAGCAGCCGTGGCAGTGTTGCCAGGAAGTTCAAAAACAGAGATTGAGGGAGAATTGAGGAATCTGGTTAAGCGTTCTTTGTTGGTAGAAAAACTCAATGGTAAGCGGCGGTTTGATTTTCAGCCCGTGGTTTTGGAATATGTGCGGTATCTGGCTGTTAATCAGACTGAAGCACATCAAGGAGCTATTGATTATTATCGCTCAATTGCTAAACAACGTCCCTGGACAACAAAAGATGATGTTAAAGAATACTTGGAAATATTCGATCACTTTTATCAGTTGCAAGAATATAACTCTGCCTTTAATAGTATTTGGACTTGCAATGATTTTTTAACCTTGCGGGGTTATTACACAGACCAAGTAGAATTATATGGGCAGTTGGTAAGTAAATGGGAAGAAATTGGCGATAGAAAAAATTGGAATTATCGGGCTACTCTCATTTCATTAGGCAATGCTTACAACTCTCTGGGACAGTATCAACGGGCAATTGAGTTCTTCCAGCAATCTTTGGAAATTTTTAGGGACATAGGCGATCGCAATGGCGAAGGTTCTTCCTTAAACAATTTGGGCAATGCTTACCGTTCCCTGGGACAGTACCAACGGGCAATTGAGTTCCACCAGCAGTCTTTGGAAATCAAGAGGGACATAGGCGATATTCGAGGGGAAGCAAACACCTGGTATAACTTAGGTTTGTCATTAGAAAACCTCAACCGAGAATCAGACGCGCTGGATGCTTATCGCAATGCCCGCGAACTTTGTCAAGCAATGGGACTCGATACTAAAGTGCAAGATTGCAATGATAAAATCGAGCGTCTTTCTTAACCACAAATGCCTGTAGTTTCTCGGCGTGGGTTTTGGGCGTGGTTGCGTCGGTTGTGGCGTTGGTTACGCGCTTGGTTTCGCCGCTAAACAAAATCCATTCACTTATAATAAAT
>CASBQC010000309.1 GCA_949127805.1 Nostocales cyanobacterium PMM_0081 | reverse complement strand
GTATGAAGTATGAAGTATGAAGTATGAAGTATGAAGTATGAAGTATGAAGTATGAAGTATGAAGTATGAAGTATGAAGTATGAAATTACCCCATCCCAAAAAAACTTGATTTTTTTGCCCACGGGTCAGAAGAAGCTTGTACCAATTCTCACTTCATCCTTTATCCTTTATCCTTCATCCTTCATCCTTTATTATGGTATACAGCGACTTTACGTTACGCAGAGTAAAGCAAGACTTTGGGTTAAGCACCGTGAATGGTGGTCATTTTTTACCAGAAATTGAACCCATTACACCCAGTTTAGTATTAGCTGGACTGTTGGCAGAAAATTTATCGTGGGCGATCGCTGTCGGCACAGAGAAGGCAAAATCTGAGATGATAGTTGCTCCAACTGTGTTAGAAGTTAAACGCATACTGAATCGGCAAATTAGCGTCTTCTCAGGAACTGACTTTACCGTTGATTCGGCAATTGGACTCAGCGGAGTTTGTGATTTCTTGATTAGTCGTTCTCCAGAACAATTTGACATCGAAGCACCAGCCGTAGTCATTGTAGAAGCTAAACGCGACAACCTCAATATTGGTTTGGGACAATGCATTGCCGAAATGGTAGCAGCTCAAAAGTTCAATGAGGCAAATCATCAACCTCTTGCAACCATTTATGGAGCAATTACCAGCGGAACAGCTTGGAGATTTCTAAAATTATCAGGGCAAATTGTGACTATTGATGTGAGAGATTATCCATTTCCCCCAGTCGAGGAGATTCTAGGGATGCTAGTATGGATGGTGGAAAAGGGTTAGCTTGATGGTCAAGGGTCAAGAGTCAATAGTCAACAGACATAAGAAGTAAAAATTAATTATGCGTTGCCCGAACCCCAAGAGACGTAGCACTGCTTGTAGAGACGTAGCACTTGGTAGTCTCTACATTCTTTTTCACGACGTTTGTCTATTACCAACTTTCCCAAGCTGCTTGAAAAAAGTCTTGCTCACAGAACATCGCATAACGGTAAGTTGAATGCACTAAAGTAGAGGCAGTAGCATAACTTTCTACCAAACTTTCTAATTGTTCTGCGAGTGCTTGAAAATCTGCGCTGCTATAAGTGCGAATCCAGTCTGAATATTGATGATTGGGAATACCATTACGCGCTAACTCTTCTCCCAAAAACGCATACAAACGGATACAGGGAGACATCGCAGCAGCAGTTAAACCGATATCTCCATCCCAAGCGGTTGCTAATAAAAAGTCAGTATAGCGCCTTGTAGCTGCTTGTGGTTCAACAGATTGCAAATCGACTTTCCACGCTTTAGCATAGCTTTGATGCAGCTGTAATTCTTGCAAAACTGCCCCAGCTAAATTGTGAAATATGATAAATCCTGCCCAATCTGGTGCTTTCGCAGCAGCGATACTGTGAGCACGAGCAAAAGCTTTTAAGAAAAAAGCATCTTGCCCGACATAGTAAGCAAACTTCTGCGGATCTAGTGTACCATCAGCAATGCCTTGAACAAAAGGATGTTCTAAACAAGCTTGCGCTAAATCTTGATTTGCTTTCCACAATTGAGCAGATATAGTCATTTGTTGGTTGATAAGTAGATGGGCACAAATATAATAAACGCTCCTTAACGTAGTAACGGCTGAAGCCGTTAAAATCCTCAGGGACGAGCGGTAAACCGCTCACTACGAATGAGGAAATTATTTTACCTAAAAGGGAAAGAACTGAAGTAATACTGACGCAACTCCGCCTAAAAAGTCAACTAAACTAGGTTTGCCGGCAGTTACTTTACTCCCTTGAGGTGTTTTCAGTTCGAGAAGAAAAGCTTGTGCTGTTTGCATTCCGGGGTTGTCGTTTTTGCTTTTAAACAGGTTTTCAGCGGTTAGAGCATCTTGAAATGCACCTTGTCGATCTAAAATTTGATAACGAGCAACACCACGAGCAAGATAAGCGCCGGCAAAGTCTGATTTAATAGCGATCGCTTGATTAAAATAATCTATAGCATGTTGTTGGTTGCCTTTTTGCGCTTCTGCTACACCCCAAGCATAAAATTCTTCTGGTTTAGCTGCTTGCAATGGTATACCTAGCGCTCCTTGCAAGTTTGCACCGTTTAGGCTGACATCATTTAATTCTGCGTTGGTAAGATAGGTATTTCTCAAGTCAGTACCCAGCAAATTTGCCTTATTAAGTTTCGCACCGCTGAGGTTAACCCCAAATAAACTCGCACCGCTCAAGTTTGCACCTGTTAAATCAGCACCACTCAAGTTGGCACGACTGAGGTTTGCACCACTGAGATTAGCACCATTCAAATTGGCTCCAGATAAGTCTGCTAGCACCAAACCAGCGTTGCTTAAATCGCAGCTTTCACATTGTTTGGTTGCTAACAATTGTCTAATATGTTCAGAATTTGCAGCTTGGGCAACGGTTGTTAAACTAATTGTGCTTAAAAATACGACTGTGGATAGAATTTGCTTTTTCATAATCTGTGTCAAGATTGTTCTGAAGTTGACACAGTTATAACTCAGCTTCAAGTATCAAGCATAACTAGATTATGGATATGTTTGATGTGGAGAATTTCAACCTGTCGTCCGCTATCGTGCTGTATATATTAGACATAGGCATAAAAAAGAATGTAGAGACTACCAAGTGCTACGTCTCTAGAGGTTCTGGGTCACGCATATTTAATTTATACACCTATGTCTATTCAGTTAGCCCGTTGAGTCAGAGTCAAAACTGGATGATTTTGCAAATTGCCCTCGACCGTTGTCTGACTCGTTGAAGACCAACCCATTTTGGCAAATAAGGTAAGTGCAAAAGTTAGGAAAACCGCTAATAATAATTTTTCCAGCATAGTCAAGCCTCACAACCATTAAATAATCACTCAACCACTACTTCTGTTTTAGCGTATGATTTATTTTTATCCTAGTCTAAGTGATAACCGAATGTCGTACAAATGATTTGGATCTGTTTTTGGGGTGACGCTAATCACGGAAATTTTGGTTATAGAAGCGATCGCTCTTTGACTGAGAAGGAACTAGAAACAATAGACATCTCCAGAATTTAATTATGCATTGCGCGAAACCCTTGTAGAGACGTTCCGTCGGAACGTCTCTAGGTCTTTTAGGGAGATGTGTAATATATAAATTCTGTATTTTTTACTTCTGACCTACATATTTAAGAGAATTTTCATCCCTAGCCGAAATTTTTTCGTTAATCGTGCAAGTAGCTAACGAAGCGATCGCAACTAATAAGGCAAAATCGCACCTTTGGTGTTAGCACCATCAAGGTGAGTATTATTCAAATTAGCACCCTTAAGGTTGGCATTGCCAAGATTAGCACCCCCCAAATCTGCATTACTCAAATTAGCATTTGTTAAGTTGGCTTTTTCGAGATTCGCACCCCCAAGTTTTGCACTACTTAAATCAACACCACTCAAGTTGGCGTTACGCAGATTTGCACCACCCAAATCTGCATTACTTAAGTTTCTTCCTCGCAAGTCGCGTCCTTGCAAATTTGCACCACCAAGGTTTTTACCTAATTGATTTTTCTGGCTAGAAGCTGGTGAATTAGCTGGCTTTGGCGCTGGTGCTTGTGATATATATTGTGGCGGTACAGAGGTTTCTACAGGTGCTTCTGATATGTATTGTGGCGGTACAGACGTTTCTACGGGTGCTTCTGATATATCTTGTGATGGTTGTAATGATGTTTCTGATGGCTTAGTTGATGTGTCTACAGTTTTCAATCCCAGGTAAATTCCCACCCCACCGACAAGAGTTGCGCCGGTGAGTACGGCAGCGAGGGTGAAAAGCAAGCGGGAGTGCAAATTAGACTGAGACATCGTTGCTACCTAAGTAATAGTGATTTTGGCGGACTTAGCTTGTGATTGTCTACTTTTTTCACATACACATTCTACCGTAGTCAGCGATTCATTCGCTTAATTTGGGCACTCTTAGTGCCCACTACGATCTTATAAAACTACCTTTGCGGGTTCGATGCTGAAAAAAACTGATAATAGAATGTTCCTGCCAAAAAAGCTCCTAGAATTGGTGCAAGCCAAAATAGCCACAACTGCTGAATTGCCCAACCACCCACGAAAACTGCCGGACCCAAACTCCGAGCCGGATTCACCGATGTATTAGTAACGGGGATGCTAATTAAATGAATCAGTGTTAATACTAGTCCAATTGCAATGGGAGCAAAACCTTGAGATGCACGAGGGTCAGTAGCACCCAAGATAATTATCAAAAAGATGAAACTGAGAACTAACTCGGTAATAAAACAAGCAAACAACGAATAGCCACCAGGAGAATGATCGGGTCCAAAACCGTTAGTTGCCAGGGGATTTGAACCGAATAGTATAAATCCTGGTTTACCAGAAGCTATTAGGTAGAGAATACCGGCAGCAGCGATCGCTCCAAATACCTGAGAGCCAATATACAACAAAAGCTCTGATGCTGGAAAGCGCTTTGCTGCCCAAAGTCCAATCGAAACTGCTGGATTAAAGTGACCCCCAGAAATATGACCCAGAGCATAAGCCATTGTCAATACACACAGACCAAACGCTAAAGAAACTCCAAGTAATCCGATGCCTATAGGGTATCTTATATTCTCAGCAATGTTTGCATTTTCTGCTGTAAACGCTGCTGCTAATACTGCACTACCACAACCACCAAATACTAGCCAAAAAGTTCCCATAAACTCTGCTAGACAACGCTTAAACTGTGACATTTTTTTAGCTGAAAATGCAGAAAACAAGTAATAAGTCAATATTATCTAATGAGTTTATTTATCATTAGTTTATTCGGTTTATTTTAATTTATATTGGTTTATTTGGTAATTAATAAAAACTGTTCAAAATAATCTTGACAAATAAGATCCCCGACTTCGAGCGATAAGTCGGGGATCTGGTTCGTAAAAATTAAGATGATTTAGCCAATAAAGGGTATACCTGATACAGCGATCGCACCAGCAATTGCACTAGCTGCGAGGGATGTTAAAGCTGTACCAAATAACCACCAAGCTGCACTTGCAACGGTTTTCTTGGTTTCTTCAGCTTGCTTTTTCGCTTGCTCTTTGATAGCCTTTAAGCGTTTTTGTGTTTCTTTTTGGATGCGTTCGGCTTGGTGCAAAACGTTATCGCGTGAAGCTTCGATTTGGTCAACAATCTTGTTAGCTTGCGATAAAGATATATCTTGACGCGAACTAATGACAGAAACTAAAGTACCACGGTCAAATTGACTCAAGCGATCGCGCAAAGCTTCAAATCCAGCTTGGGGATCGTCAAACACTTTCGTAACGTCTTGCTTAATTCCTTCATAGTTGAGTTCCGGACGATCCAGTGCGTTGAGATAGTCACGAATTTTCCCAAATGTGCCGTCAACAACCGATTGTATTTTTTGCTGAATCTGTTGGTACTGTTCTACAAGTGAGTTGCGAACCGATTCGATTTGGTCTACAATGCGGTTTGCATCTTCTTCGGAGATATCCTCACGTTGGGAGAGCAAAGCGACAATTGATGAACGGTCGATTTTAGAAACGCGATCGCTTAAACTTCCAATTCCCGCACGGGGAGAAGACAACAACAATTGTAAATCGCGCTTGATACTATCTGGGTTAAGTTCTTCTTTGTTGGTGTTCCGCAAGTAGTTTTCTAGATTCGCTTCAAAATCTAAAACTCCTTTAGTAGCGCGATTTGCTAAACGACGCGGTGCTTTGATAATGCTATCAATTGCTGATTGCACTTGATCTATTATCTGATTAACTTGCTCTTCGTTCAACTTACCACTTGAACCGACAAGTTTAACCAAGGTTTCTCGATCAACTTGCGATAAGCGATCGCGTAAAGCAGAAGCACCTTCTTTAGGATTGTCGAGTAACTTTTCTAAATCCGTTTTAATACCTTCAGGATTCAATTCTTCCAAATTGGTATTACGAAGATATTCAGCGAACCCTTCGGGAAGCTTCGCTAACGCTGTTGTTGTTTGTTCGTATTGTTGTTTCGCTTGATCCGCGACTTTTTGCGGAGCTTGCAAAATATTATCGCGTACCGATTCCAAATTATCGAGAACTTGGTTAACTTGTTCTTCGCTTAAATCTTGACGCTGACTCAACAGTTGAACTAATGTATCACGGTCAAATTGCGAGAAGCGATCGCGCAGTAAGCTAATTCCCGCTTGCGGATCGTCCAGCAATACTTTAAACTCGCGTTTGATCGCGTCTGGATTGAGTTCTTCTTTGTTCGTATTCTTGAGATATCCTTCTACTTTTTGCCGCAATTCATCAGTTTTGGCTTTTGTTTGTTGTTGCAATTCTTGAGCGCGATTTAAGACATTATCGCGAGTGCTTTCAATTGAACCAACAATATTATTAGCTTCTTCTTCGCTGATGTCTTGACGTTGCTTGATTAATTGTACGAGAGTATCGCGGTCAAATTCTTTGAAGCGATCGCTTAAATCTCCAAAACCCGCTTCTGGATCTTCCACTAACTTCGCAAAATCGCGTTGAATACCTTCTGGGTTGAGTTCTTCTTTCCCAGTCGAACGCAGATAATCTTCGATGCGGGTGCGGAAATTTTGACTTGTTTGCTGCGATTCTGCTTGCCGAACAACTTCTACAACTTCGTTGCGATCGCTTTCCATTTGTTCGGAAATTTCTTTAATCCGCTCTTCGCTGATATCACCACGCTGCTTCAACAAATTGCTAAAATACTCTAAATTGAGTTCTTCTAATTGTCGTCTTACTTTTCCTGCATCTGCATTTTGGTCATAAATCACATCTTTGAATTCATCTTTAATCGTCAGCCGATTAAAATGCCAAGGAAACGAATTCAAAATGTACTCTTCTACATCTGCCTTAATAGTGTTGCTAGCTGATGGCAATTTTGCCGTTGCTTGCTGGCTCAAATTTTGTAATTGTTCTCTAATTTTATCAACATCTACATCCGGAAGCTTTTCTTTCAGCTTTTGCAACTGAGGTGTGATTTTCTCCAAATCTATATTCGATAGATTTACATTCTTCAACACTGCTGGAACTGCGACACTCAAGCCTAATTCAATAGCTTGTTTCATCATGCCATTGCTTTGCTTGCCATTACCACCCCCAGTTGTCACCAATTCTTGAAGCTTTTCACCTAATTTATCAGAATTTATTTCTTCCGGACTAATAGAACTGAGCAAATTCAATACTTGCTCTGTGGGATTTTTTCGATTTACAACTTGTTGCCAAGCACCTTCTAATTGGTCAGCAATGCCATTAATGTCTTCTTTAGAAAAGTCTGCTCGGCTGCTGATTAAATCAACAAAAGTCTGGCGATTAATATTTTTCAAGACATCGCTATCACCGAGAGATTGGAAATCTACACCTTTCAACAACTGGTCAAATTGATTACGAATATCTTTAGTATCCAGCTTTGGTAATTGCAGAGAACTTAAAGAACTTTGCAGCGTATTTTTAATACTATCAGGGTCAAAACCAGAAGTTAATTCGCGACGAACTGCCGCTGCAATATCTTCCGCTGTCGAAACCATCTGATTTTTAGCAGCATTAGCACCTAAAGCTGCTGTTGCTGTTCCCATCATTCCTTGAAAGCCAGCAGTCGCAGTCTTTACAAGAGAACCAATTAATGAACCTACGGCTGTTGAACCTAACCAAACTATTAGTGAAAAGTAGGCAGACCAAATGACTACACCAATAATTGCTCCTAAACTTGCACTATCAATTAAGCTCAGTTTTACCGCTAAAAAAGAAGCAACGAATAAGGCAATACTCGCGGTTATCAACGCCCAAATTCCTACTTTTGCTTCAACTCCACGAATTGTGCTACCCAAGCTTTGGGAATCATCATCATCATCAGATGAATCACCACCTAAAGCCGAAATTCCTATAGCTACAGAGAAGTTCGTCAATAAAAATTGAAAGGCAAATGCCATCAATAGACCAGATAGCATTGCTACCAAAAACTTCGGTCCTGAAAAGGCAAGTGATACTTCAGGAATTACAACTGCCTGAGCAATTGGCATTGATTGTAATCCATGAGCTTCCCATAACTTCAAAGCTGTTTGCAAACTCGAAAACATAATATTTTCTTACTTTCGCTAAACTCCTATCTCAGCCTAGCGAACAGGTTCCGGGATACACAGTAACTTCGGTAAGAAATACGTTGACCAAAAGTGGTAGTTTTGCAGAATCGATATATATTAGTTATCTAGTTACTTTTTGATACATTTCTTCAAACAAACTCCGAAAAATAAAGAATATTTTTATATATAGATTAAAGAAGCAAGTTTAGGCTTTGTTATTAACATGTAAACACAAGAACTTATATCATACTCAAGATAGAGGTAAAAGTTATTCCAAGGGATTGATGACGATTTAACTAATAAAATGGCTAAATAGAATTATTCAAGCGACTAAATTTGAAAAATATTAGTATTAGGAGAATTTCCAAATGGTTGTGGGAGTACATAGACGTGCTGTAGGCGTATTTGCTCAACGTCGGGATGCAGAAGCGGCACTGCATGAATTGAAAAAATCCGGCTTTGACATGAATAGAGTGTCTGTGGTAGTGCAAGATGCAGACGGCGATGAAAATATAGCTGGTGCAGAAGTCACAGAACGTATTGGTGATAAATCTGATGAAGGTGCGACAGTTGGGGCAGTTTCTGGCGGTACTTTAGGCGGATTGACAGGCTTGTTAGTTGGTTTGGGGACTTTAGCAATTCCGGGAATTGGACCAATTATGCTGGCTGGTGCAACAGCAACTGCCCTAGCAACTACTTTAGCAGGAGCGGGTATTGGTGCATTAGCTGGTAGTTTGTTAGGTGGATTAATTGGTTTGGGAATTCCCGAAGAACGAGCCAGAGTTTACAACGATCGCGTACAGCGCGGACAATATTTAGTCATCCTTGATGGCACAGATGCGGAAATTGCCGAAGCAGAAAAAATTCTTCATACCGGCGGTGTAGAAGAGTTTGGCATTTACGACCATCCAAACGGCACACCAATAACTTCAGGTGTGGTTAGTAGAGATATTGGTGTAGCTGGTGTTGCTGCTACTCCGGTTAGCACCGCATCTCTGCACAGAAAAAGAGCGATCGGTGTATTTTCTCATCGTCGTGATGCAGAAGCTGCAATTGGCGATCTGCGCGATCATGGGATATCGATGGATCATGTCTCGATTATCGGGAAAAACGCAGATGGCGATCGCATCGGTGGCGTCGGTCTAAATGACCGTGTAGACGATACTAAGGCTGATGATGGCGCAAAAGCAGGCGCAGTTACAGGTGGTGCCTTAGGCGGTTTAGGCGGCGCTTTAGTTGGTCTTGGCATCTTAGCAATTCCGGGAGTGGGTCCTGTACTATTAGGTGGTGCAGCAGCAACTGCTTTGGCTACGGCTCTGACAGGTGGCGCAATTGGTGCGGCAGCCGGGGGTATAGCTGGCGCCTTAGTTGGCTTGGGAATTCCCGAAAAAAATGCGCGGATTTATAGCGATCGCATTAACAAAGGCGACTATTTGGTAATCGTTGATGGTACAGACGCAGAAGTTCACCGCGCTGAAGAAATTCTCAAGACCAGACACGTTGAAGAGTTTGCCATCTATGATGCTACCGATTTAGCTCGTCCAGGCGTAAGCTCTGGTGTTGTTGCTCAAACACCTGTAGTTAACACTACTCCAATCAATTATGTACCGCCGATTGATAACGATGAAGCCTCAGTAATCATTATTGACCGTCGGGATGAACGCGTGTAATAACTTATTACCTCTCGTTTTTAAGCATAACCTGTTACCGATTTTAAAGCATTGCCAGGTATAACTTAAAAACGAGAGAATGAAAAACTGAGTCATATCCACTTCACAATTTACCTGTTTCTATAAAGAATTAAACAAATGAAAAAGCTAACTCCCTTCTTAATTAGTTGCGTATTAGTTTTTGGTGCTGCTGGTTGTCAAAATCCCGCAAAAACCAGCGCGGATGCACCAAATGATACTAATAAAACTGTATCTCAAACCGAAGCGCCAAGTGTACAAGCAACTGAAGCTGCGAAAGAAGACGCTCAAAGTGAAACCCGTAGAAGACAACTAAATGCCGACATTAAAGCCCGCGAAGAGCGGAATAATATCACTGGTGGCGATACCGACAGAGCGGTAGGCGACCTGAAAAGTCAAGTTCGCTCTAAATTGGAAGCTAACATCCCCAACGGCAATTTAGCAGTTGAAGCTACAAAAGATGGAACAGTAACTGTTACAGGAACTGTGACAAATGAGCAGCAATTAGGTAAAATTGAACCTTTATCCAAAGAAATTAAAGGTGTCAAAAGTGTGGTAAATAAAGCAACCGTTGTTAAGAAATAATCCACACACAAACACTATTTTCTCCTCGTCAAAGCAGAACAAACATGGACGCAAACTTACAACAATCGGAATACGCTAATCCCTCCTCACCACAAGGTATGGTAGCAATTGAAGGTTCAAACCCGCAAAATCTGCCAATGCTACCACCTGCTAGTGAACCGGAAAACCAATTGCAAGGATTTGGACAAGAAGTTTCGGATTTTTTAGCGAAATTGCCCGAAAACATCGGTAGATTCTTTAGCGAATACAAGGGACTAATTATCAACTTTGGCTTATTCCTAGCAGCAATTGTCACAGTCAAAGTAGTTCTGGCAATTTTGGATGCTATCAATGATATTCCGCTGCTATCTCCAACTTTTGAGTTGGTGGGAATTATTTACTCAACTTGGTTTACTTTCCGCTATTTACTCAAAGATTCGACTCGGCAAGAATTATCTGCTAACATTCAATCGCTGAAAAAACAGACTTTTGGGAGCAACCTTTCAGAAATGTAAACTAACCCTTGCCGATAAGCAAATTTAATTTTCTCAAAGGTTGTATGCTCAACTTTTTGCTTGTTTGCGGTCAAGTAGAAATCAACTTTCTGACTTGACCGTTTTCTTGTACCCTATAGGGTACAAGAAAACACGATCATTTTAATGACTACAGCCATCGGTAAGCAAAGCAGAACCAATCGGAAACCTAACAAAATCTAAATGAATTGTGTTTTTACATACACTAAAAGTAGAAAAAATATATC
>CASBQC010000308.1 GCA_949127805.1 Nostocales cyanobacterium PMM_0081 | reverse complement strand
TAAAAAAATTTAGTATAACTAAACAACGTAAAAACCTAACTAAATTGGTTGGGTGCGTAGTCATACCTAACGGTATTGCAGTTTAGGAAAGCTAAATTTGGTGAAAAATGAAATGCAGAAATCAAGTACGGTAGGGATACGGTCATTAACGCTTTAGGAGAATCGACCTCTATTTTTGCTGGAGTAATCCTGATGAGAGCAAGTCGGCTCATTGATTAAAGAATCGAGCGCGTCTAAAGACGCTGAGAGTGTCAAACTCCAGTATTTATGCTATCCTTCTACTGAATTGGGAAGCCTACACGCTCCCTTGGGGAGCGTGTAGGTAGTTCACCTATTAGCTTAAGTGTTAGGCAACAATCAATTCTGGCTCGTTTTCTGTTGGTGCAGCATCCTGCACCAGGGAAGGTGTATCGCCTTTGCGCTGGAGGATACCGCCAACCATTGCTAATAAAGCGTTTACTTTGCGGGTGCGCCATTCCGTAGTGAGTTTCTGCACATCTTTAGCAGGCATCCGGCGCATCATTGCTTCGTAAAGATAAGCAGCATGACCAGTTTCGTCTGTGACGATGCTTAACATTCCTAATTTGAGGTTGCGATCGCTTGGGTTATCATCAGGTAACACGTTCGCCATCCGCCGAAAGTCTTTGCCGGCATCCAATTCTAGAATGTAGGTACTAGCCATAAACACATTCCAGTCAATGGTATCTGGTTTTAGCTGTTCACTAGAATAACCTTCAAAATAGGCAGCAAAAAACGGACTACGATTTTGTTGTGATTTCTTTTCGTCTGTTTTTTTCGGCAAACTCTTAAAATCAATCACTTGTTTATTAAGCTGTTTTAAGGCATGGGCAAAAATCTGACCGTGCCTATTTTCATCTGATGCATGTTTTGCAAGTTTCTCTGCCAACCATGTATCACCTTCTTTAGCTGCGCGTTGGCTAAGGGCTTCCAGAAAAGGTACTGAACCAGATTCAGCCAGCTGGAATCCTGCTAGGACATTGGGTCGCGTTTTGCGATCGCGCATCTGACTCGCAGAGTAATAAGCCGCAGCACCAGAACCTAGCAAATGCATGAAGTGCGTAAATAAGTTCATCAAAGATTCCCGCTGATTTTGCGTCGTCTACATTACCTATACTAATCAAAGATAATTTGAATGATAACTTTACTTTGTTATAAAATCGTGACGCGCCAATTTATAAAATATCTACCATAATAAAAAAGTTAAACTAGTAAAATTTAATTTTATTAGTATCATCCCAAAGGAAGATTTTGGTAGTTTAAATGGAAAAATTAATTAAGCCGGTAACTTACTTTTGTACAGGTATCCTGATTTTATCTTTGATGGGATGTGACCGTATTTTCCCACCTTCGGGAGATGTAGTAGAAAGAATCAGTGATGGTGATACTGTAACAGTTAAAGATGCTAAAGGTAACAATATCAACGTGCGCTTTGCTTGTATGGATGCACCAGAAGTACCGCATTCAAAGAAAGAAAGAGAAAGTAAACGTGCTAGCGATCGCAATCAATTTACTTGGGGTGCGAAAGCACAAGAAAGATTGCAACAACTAGTGAAACAAAGTAGCGATCGCGTCACTTTGAATATTGTTGATAGCGATCGTTATGGACGAAAAGTAGCTGAAGTGCGTTTAAAAGATGGTACTTTTGTTCAACAAGTATTGCTGCGTGAAGGATTAGCAAAAGCGTATCGTCCTTACTTAAATAAGTGTCCTAGTAGAGATTTAGTTGAACAGGCTGAAGCCGAAGCGAAGCAACAAAAACGCGGCGTTTGGAGTGATGCGAAGTTTATCAATCCGTGGGAGTATAGAAGTTTGTATAAGTAATATTTGAGGGCTGAAGCCCTCACTACGAATAATTTCAAGATTTAGGCGATCGCTTAACTGGATTCATCCAGGTTTCCAACAGACTAAACACTTGTGAAGAAAGCAGTGTTAAGCATAAGTAAACTACCGCTACAGATGCATAAATTTCAAAAGCGCGATAGTTTTCTGCTACAATTAATTGCCCTTGGCGGAACAATTCTTCAAAGCCGATAATCGCAACTAAGCTAGTATCTTTGAGCAAACTAATAAATTCATTACCTAAAGGTGGTAACATTCGCGCCAATGCTTGGGGAAAAATTATATAGCGCATCGTTTCTGTGGAACTTAAACCTAGTGATTGTGCGGCTTCCGATTGTCCAATTTCAATCGATTGGATACCAGCACGGACAATTTCCGCAATGTAGGCAGCGCTATTTAAACTTAATGCTATTACCGCTGCTGCAAGACGATTAAAGTTGAGAGGGAAACCAAGTTCTTGAGCGATCGCAGGTAATCCAAAGTAAATCATAAAAATCTGCACAAGCATTGGCGTTCCCCGGAAAAAATCTACATACGCCCTCGCTAGCCAACGCACCGGCGTAATATGAGAAAGGCGGATAATTCCAATTAGAGAACCGCCAATTAAACCCAGCACTACAGAAAATATCGTCAATTGCAGCGTTACTAGTGCCCCCTGTAATAGAATGGGAAAATACTGCAAAATTACATTAATTGTGCCTAATATTCCCGAACTGCTAGCGCGTGTCTCATTTTGAAATGGTAATTTTAACGGTAATGCTGGCGGTTGTGCTTTAAACCATTTTTGGTATATTTGGGAATAACTTCCATTTTGCAGCAGCCTGTCTAAACCATCGTTTATTAGTTTTAGATTGGGCGAGTTTTTTGGTATGGCAATACCATAATACTCCTCTGTAAGTAGTTTACTTACTACTTTAATTCCCTTGAGATTGCCCGTATTAATCGCGTATAAAGTAGCAGGCGCATCATTAATTACTGCATCGACATTACCGTTAACTAATTCTTGCAACGCTACAGGTGGAGTATCAAAAGTGCGAATTTGTACTCCGGGAATTTCCTTTGCTTTTTTAGCGGCAGTAGTGCCAATTGATACGGCAATTTGTTTATTTTTCAGGCTCTCAAAACTAGTAATATCTTTGTTATTATTGCGGATGGCGATCGCTAACCCCGCCTTAAAATAAGGACGCGAAAAAGAAACAGTCTTCCCTCGTTCCTCTGTAATAGTAATAGAACTAATCGCCGCATCTACAGTATTTGCTTGCAATGCCGGGATAATGCCATCAAAAGGCATACTTTGCCACTCAACTTTAAAATTAGCCGCTTGGGCGATCGCATTCATCAAATCAATCGAAAAACCTTGCGACTTACCCCCCTCCCCCTTAAACTCAAAAGGTGGAAAAGCAGGTTCATTCGCCACCCTTAAAGTCTTAACATCACCACTAACATCTTGATTGAAACTACAACCACCAAGCATCAACAACAGACAACTCAAACTCACAACCAAACTCAACCGCAGCCAACCCACAACCCTCAAACAAACCATATTCTTCTCTCCCTTTTCTTCCTCTGTGTTCTCTGCGCCTCTGCGGTTCGTTAAATAAAATCAACAATCATCTAAACTTAAACCAGATTACCTGTAGTGTAGTTGACAAGGGAAATGAATAATTCCATCCCCGCCATCACTTTTGACAACATCGAGAAAAACTTTGGTTCCCTCAAAGTTCTCAAAGGAATCAGCGGTGAAATCAACCGCTCAGAAGTTGTCGCAATCATTGGCTCTTCTGGTTGTGGTAAAAGTACTTTACTACGCTGCTTCAATCGTTTAGAAACAATTAATGCAGGGCATATAACAGTTAATGGTATTGACCTACACAGTCAAAATTTCAGTAATCGAGAACTGCGACAACTGCGGACGCACGTAGGCATGGTTTTCCAGCAATTCAATTTATTTCCCCATCTTTCAGTGCTAGAAAATCTGACACTCGCTCCGCGTAAAGTATTGGGAAAAACACCGCAAGAAAGCGCTCAACTAGCAGGGTTGTATCTAGAAAAAGTTGGACTTTTTGACAAAGCATCTGCATATCCCGAACAACTTTCCGGCGGACAAAAACAACGAGTAGCGATCGCTCGTAGTTTGTGCATGAACCCTCAGATTATCCTATTTGATGAACCCACCAGCGCCTTAGATCCAGAACTTGTCGGTGAAGTATTGCAGGTCATGCAGCAACTAGCAGCCGAAGGAATGACAATGGTAGTTGTCACCCATGAAATGCAGTTTGCGCGGCAAGCAGCGCATCGGGTGATATTTATGGATCAAGGTATTGTCGCAGAACAAGGACCAGCTTATCAGGTAATCTCCCATCCTCAAAGCGATCGCTTGCGTACCTTCCTCAGTCGTCTCAACGCCGTTTAGCTCGGTTGCGAAAACTTGTCCAAAGTCCATCCAAACTTAATTGACCATTCCCAATTGAATGAAAGCGATCGCCTGTGCATAATCAAGCGATCGTAAACGAGCATGTAAACCAGATGAACAATAGTACAAGATTACTAAGTCAAGCGATCATTGTACAGTTTCCGCAACATCTTTTATTAGGAGTGCGTACCATCAGAAACCTGTCGTAACCAACTCAATAAATCTTCCTCAGTAGAAAAGTCTAGCAGTGCCTCAGCCAAATCCTCCAATTGAGTCAGGGATAACAGCCGCAAGCGCTCTTGTAGTTGAGGAGTTACCCCACCAAGTCGCCGTATTAATTGGCGCCCAATGATGGCTAACTCTCCTTGCTGTATTCCTTCTTCCATCCAGCTGGTAACAATTTCCATAATAACTTCCTGTTGCGTTGGCTCCATAGTAGCAATTTCAGCTTTTAACAGAGTTTCTTCTTCTGGACTTAATCGCAGATAGGTATCTATGAACCCGGAAATTAACTTCATTTTTGCCGGATCTAAATTTAATCTGGACATTAAGCGCAAACATTCATATTTCACTCGGCGACGGTCTTGTTTTGCAATGTTCATTTTTGCCCTTCGGGTTCGCCAGTTGCTACAACGGGGGGAACCCCCGCAACGCACTGGACTCACCATCAGCGCCGTAGCTACGGGATTTTCTTGCTGTAAGAAATCCTGCCAATCCAAACGATTTAGCTGGATCGCATCATAGTTGAAAGTCAAAACAACTTTGTTAGGAAATTCTATCTGATGAATGTTTGGCTCTAGGTCTTTTGGCGTGTTGTAGGAGAACAAAGCGATGGGATAAACTGGCAAATTATATTTTTCGTACAACCGCGAAAAGTATCGAAACATCCGTTGAGGAAAGGTTTCTTGATGTTGTGCTTGATGTTCTAGATGAATTAAAAAAAATGATTCTTTCCCTTGGAATCTGGCTTTTACTAGCAAGTCTGTTTCGTATCTTTCCCCAGCAGTAACATCAGTAAATACTTCTTTGTCAATAAAAGAGATTGAGTCGCGTTCTAAATAAACAGCGACCTCTGGTAAGAAAAATTCGATAAACTCCCAGAAAAATGTTGTCAGGAGTTCTTTGAATAAGCGGTCATGATCTATCATTTTTACTTGACTGTACTTCTATCAATTCCACATTAAATACTTCTGCAAAAGATTTTGCCACACAAGAGCGTATTTCTTGACAAGTTATATCAGGAATGAATTGAGCTAAACTGCCTACAGGTTTATCAGCAATGCCGCAAGGTACAATCCGCTCAAAGCCTGTCATATCAGGGCAAACGTTTAACGCGAAGCCGTGCATAGTAATCCAACGGCTAACTTTAATGCCAATAGCGGCTACTTTGCGTCCTTCTAACCAAACACCAGTGAAACCGGGAATGCGATCGCCTTGCAATCCATAAACTGCCAGTACGCGAATTAATACTTCTTCCAGTTGTCGCAAATACCAGTGCAAGTCTTTGCAATAACGTTGCAGATTTAAAATTGGATACCCTACCAATTGACCGGGACAATGATAAGTAACTTCGCCGCCTCTTTCTACTCGATGCACATCATGCGTATTTTTGTCAATATCTTTGATAAATTCTGTTGTGGCTCCCTGTCCCAAGGTGTAGACGGGTGGATGTTCAAGCAAGATTAACACGTCGTCGAGATTCGGGTTTGATGTGCGTTCATTTAAAAGCGATCGCTGCCACAAAAGAGCATCTGAGTATGGCATCAATGCTTGGTTATATAGCAAACAACGGCTATAAAGCTGAGAATTACTACGGTTCATGCTAAAAATCAACTGATTAAGAAATAAAAAGTGTTTAAAGACACAATGTAAAGTCAACAATTGTCAAGCTTTGCAAAGGATTTTAAAGGAAAGTCAAGGGTTTCTACTTTGGAAAATACAAAGTGCTAGGTTGAATATATAACCTCAATGGTGTTCGGAGGAATTCTCTGCAATAATCATCACGCCACGAAAAAAAGAACGCTCTGTACGATTCTGTTCACAAATTATTTTGGCGTTAGTGATAAACCTTAGTTTCATTTCCTTTCAAACAAACCAAATACACATCAAACATTGAGCGGGAGATATAAGATGAAGCTTGTCATCCACGGCAAAAATATCGAAATCACCGATGGAATTCGGGAGTATGTGCATCAAAAAATTGAAAAGGCAGCAAGTCATTTTCAAAACTTAACAAACGAAGTGGATGTTCACCTTAGTGTTGCTCGCAATCCCCGAAATAATACTAGACAATCGGCTGAAGTGACTATTTATGCAAATGGTAGCGTCATCCGTGCCGAGGAAAGCAGCGAGAACTTGTATGCGAGCATTGATTTAGTGGCAGATAAAATTGCCCGTCAACTGCGAAAATACAAAGAACGGCGTCAAGATCAGAAAACGAATGCTCAAATAACCATAGAAGGAGTAGTGCAACCAGAGGTAGTTACAGATTTAATAGGCGATCGCACTCCGGAATTACCCTCAGAAGTTGTTCGTACTAAATATTTTTCCATGCCACCAATGACAGTTGACGAAGCTTTGGAACAATTGCAACTGGTGGGACACGACTTTTATATGTTCCACAATAGTGAAACCGACGAAATTAATGTCATTTACGAACGCAACCACGGTGGCTATGGTGTAATTCATCCCCGCAATAATAACGGACACACCAACGGTAAAAACGGTAAGGCAAATTCTAATAATATTGTCATGCCGGAAAAGTCACACTCGGATAAGTGGTAAAGTTGTAGTTAGCGCAAAGAGCGCTCTTTGCGCTAACTACAAATGTCACACCCAAATATCAATCGTTCTTTTTGTGCCAATGCCAAACGTTACTGCTAAGTGCTGCACCGACAAAGCCATGAGTGCTATCAGGATCATTGCGCTGAAGAAGGCACGAAGAGTGACTACTACGAGCTTATAATTAATGTTTGTCTTGTATATATAAGTCTCAAGCCGATCGCTTGCTTTGCTGTAATTGGTGCATATGATTAAACAAGCTCCAGCAATATTCTTCTGGTAAGCCGCAAGTAACAGCACCCCGCAAAACAATATTAAAATACCAATCGTTGGGTGCGACTTCCGCTGTCAGTTTGTCAACTACTACATACGTGCGAACGTCTTTGTATACTTGATTTTGGCAATGAATATCTACCAATTCTTGCCGATAGCCCCCATGAGGTACATCTTCTCTTAAATCCAGGCGATCGCTTAATCGCCAAGGTAGCTGATAAAGTACACCCTTCACGCTAGCTTTAGCATCTTTGACTACATCCAAAACGCCACATTTGCGCGTCGGGGAAAAGCGATAAAACCCCAGTTTATAATTTTTGAGCGTTGCAGCACCGACGACATAAATATGAGTGTTTTCACCCAGCGATCGCTTCAAATCTACAGGACACATACAAGAACCATACGCAAAATAATAAAACATTGGCTCTTGTTGCTTTTGTTGCAAATTTAAATCCAGCTTGGCTGAACCATCGACTTGCACCCAAATATGATGAGAATTTCCCCCGTGATTACTCATCTATCCTTAGAGGTATTAATTACACCGCACATTATATCACAAAAGAGTAATTTATACAATTATAATTCGATAAATAAACCGGGAATTAGGTAATAGACATAGGAGTGGAAATGAACTATGCGTTGCCCGAACCCCAAGAGACGTAGCACTTGGTAGTCTCTACATTCTTTTTCGGAGATGTCTAATGGGGAATGGAAAGAATCTCTCATTCCAATCCGCTTTTTCCCAATGCCCCAATTACTGATAAGTTTTGCGAATTTGATTCCAAGCTTTGACAACGGCTTGTAAATTCTTGGGTAGGTTATTTTGAGAAATATCATTGTAGCGAACTGTAGTGTCATCGCTGGTGACAGTATATGTGATATAATCAGCAGAACCGTTATTGGCTGGATAACTTAGATTCTCAGATTCATTGAATCTATGGTCTTTGAGAAATTGTTGAAATTCTCGCACCTTTTGCTGAGAAACCCGCCAAACTCGACGCTCGGAATCATTCGTATCACCGATGCGGTATTCCATCAAACGCCCATCATTAAGTAAAATAGTTTCGTAGGTTTTGCCGATAAAGCCACCGCTCTTAATTTGTCGAAAAACCACATTGCGATCCAATTGTGGTGGTAACTCGCTTACAGGAATAGGTAAAGGTTTAATTTCATCGGGGATTTGGTTAGCGATCGCTTGAGCGCGAATTTCATTCCAAGCTTTGACGACTGTCTGCAAATCCTTAGGCAAATTACTTTGCGAAACATCGTTATACTGAATTGTACCATCAGAGGTGGTAACAGTGTAGGTGATGTAATCGGCAGAACCTTTTGTTGCTGGGTAACTGAGATTTTGGAAGCTTAATTCGTTTTTTTCTAACAATCGCTGAAATTGTCGCACTTGTTGGGGAGAAACCTGCCAAACTTGACGTTTTGGATCGTTAGCATCACCTTTTTCATAGCGGATGATGCGTCCGTCATTCAGCAATACAGTTTCTTGGGTTCTTGCAAACAACCCACCGCTCTTAATTTGCCGAAAAATTACATTACTATTTATTGGTGGTGGTAACTCACTTTTAGCAATGGATACAGGTGTAATTCTGTTCTCAGCGATTTCGCTAGCCTTTTCATTGAGCCTGAGTGCAGAACCAGAGGCATTGGTATGATAAACTAAAGTTTGGTCAACTGCACCTATAACTACCTTCCAACCCGATACCAAAGCCTGAGTACAACCCTCATCAGGACGCGGTAAATTCAAACAACCATTTTTCCAAGTGCGTTGTTTTGCCTGAACAATATTTAACTGAGAAATCGGCAGACTCAAACGTTGTGATGCAGCGAGGATGACAGCATTCTTTAGTGATTCTGGTAATTTGGTTTCGGAGTTTCCCCCAGTCTGGGTAGAAGCTATGCGTAACAAACGTCCGTTACTATTGGTGTGATAAACCCATCTTTGTTTACCGTCAGACACCACAACCTTCCAACCAGGAACTAACGCTTGGGTGCAGATTTCACTACTTTGAGATACTCCCAAGCAACCATTATTCCAAGTTTGTGGAGTGGATTCAACAATTTTCAGTTCTTTGACCGAAATTTGCGATCTTTTTGATGCATCTCGCAGCACTGCTGCTTCTACTCGACGCGGCAAGTTGTTTGTTGTCAGATTTTCTGTAATCAATTCATTTCTGCTTTCTGGCATTAGGTTCGCAGAAGCTGCGGTAGCATTCTTGATGAGAGTGAAATTGCTGCTAATCGACAAAAAGCCAGTTAAAATTAAAGCAGTGAAAATTCGCGCTCTTATTGTGTTAGGATAAACCTTGATGATGGTTTTCATAGATAGAGTCAAAAGGTAGTGGTTAATCAGTACTATTAGCCATTAATCATAAACCGCTAGTTTAATATAAAAGAACTCATAACTAGCGAGGAAAGATAAAAAAGTATATAATCGCACAACACAAGTAGTTGGGAAGTTCCTTAAGGGCATTCTTCGGTGGTACATGTGAAGAGAGACACTACTACAGTGGCTGTTTGTTCCTAACTTTTACACTAACTTTATATTTGCTAACTAACATCACCCAATTGAGTTACCCGGAAGGATGATTTTGGCAACCGACAATTCATTAAAGATTCAAACGACCATTAATTGACTTTTCTGAACGATATCAGGCAGAAAGTTCTGTATGATCGAGAAACTCACGATTTGGCACATCAAATCTAATAGTACTACCTGCCCAGTCTTTTAAATCGGGCGCTAACCAAACTAGCTTTCGCACAATTTCATCATTTACCCAAAGCACCACAGGAAAGGGAAACTGTTTTCTCAACTCATCTCGCATGAGATTGGTAGAGATGATGAGTTGATTAATTTCTACCACCGATTCTAAACCTCTAACTATTAAAGCTTCGGGTTGAGTAGTGCCGATTGCGTTGATTAAGGGTGTATAAAGTGTCTTAGCACAAGGTGGAATGAGAACTTCTCGGATATCTGCTGAAGAAAATTCTTCTAACCAGCTGACTATTTGCTGTTGCCTTTTGACATTGCAGCATGCTAAAACTAGTGAAAACTCTCCATCTGACATTATAATTGCCCGTGCTAGACGAGTAATAGCATCTGTATAATTTGTCGTACTTTCTTGGGAATTAACTAAGCTAATCATTGTTAATCCTAAATTTAATTTTAATAGTTAAATTGTGATAGTCGGGAAAATTACCTTTAGGGTAATTTTTCTAAACCAATTTTACTCGCAATGTGGTTATTGAGGGTGTGGTGCAACACCCTGCATTCACGGATGCAGTATTGGGTAATTAGGAAATTTCTTGACACTCAATCGCGCTTGGGACTAGGGACGTAGCTAAATGAGTGCTTT